>NZ_JBALLY010000200.1:15538-16063 GCF_036963045.1 Bacillus sp. JJ864
ATATCTAATTTAAAAAACAAATACATTACATTACTTACCAAAAAGCTAAAGCATGCTAATGAGGAGTAACTATTTATGGCTAGAAAAAAGAAAATCCTGTATGAATCGGAAATGAAATATATGGTGATAGAAAAATTGAAGATATTTTCAGAGGAGTTTATGAACACTACCTTGAATTAGAAGTCACAGTAAATAGAAAAACACCTGAAGAATTAGAAGAAATGAAACAACAAAAGATAAATTAATAACATAAACAATGAAGACATTATCACACAAAACGATGAACCAAATATTACGAGTTAAAAACACAATCATCTAAATTTAAAGTTCAACTCTAATAAAGAAGTAGGCGGATCATATGAGCCACCTATTTCTTTATTATCGTACCTAGAATTATTTTCCATTAGTTACATTATTGTAGGAAATTAATATTAAATTACAAATATGCAAAATTTCATATTTTACAATCGTAATATAATGTTATAATTACACAGAAAGGTTTCCAACTACTTTTGTATTTGTAAT
>NZ_JBALLY010000200.1:16176-16566 GCF_036963045.1 Bacillus sp. JJ864
AGTATCAGGGTCTTTTGTTAGTTATCTAAGCCAAATTACATAAGATTCATCAAAATACATCAAACCTTCAGCGCCCTCACCCTTTACACAAATCCCTTTCTTATAACGGTAGTGAACATCATAAGCAGGACGCTTTGTAATTTTATTGAGGTCGCAAGTCGATGTACCTACCTCTGTGTAAATCCATATTTGTACCATTTATCCCAACCAACGCGTATGCAGTTAGCTGCTCTTTTTAACGCAAATTCATACCTCCATAATGCTTTTTCATTCCAAAAGTTCAATGAATTGTTATATCCATAGATAAAATTAAAATGAAATATATGGTAGAATCCTTTGTGAAGAGCACATGTTATACATATTATGTACCTTGTAGAAAGCTCTAGCTGT
>NZ_JBALLY010000201.1:0-22984 GCF_036963045.1 Bacillus sp. JJ864
CAGTAAGGTCGTTAAGTGGGGGGTAGTTCACTTAACGACATAAGTATTGTTTGAAAGTTCTATTTTCAATAGAAGCAAGAGGAATCGTTTGTTCCGTGCCTGCCTTCATATTTCGTAAAACAGCTACATCGTTATTTATTTCTTCTTCACCGATAATAAGTACATACGGAATGTTTTCTTTGTTTGCATAATTTAGGGCTCGTTTTAGCTTACGATCTGACAGTTCCAGCTCTATCTTTACATTTTCATTTGTTCGCAAAGTGTGAGCGATTTTTAGACACTGTGCCTGTGTTCCAAGTGGAATGATAAAGAGATCGACAGAAGAGGATACACGTTCTTTTTTGATAAGCGCAGTATAAATGACGTCTAAACCAAACGAAATTCCAACCGTCGGATAAGATTTATTATCATTTCGAAATGCACCAATAATGTGATCATAGCGTCCACCACTACCAATACTAGACGCAATACTTCCATCAGTTAAAAAAACTTCATAAATTGTTCCGGTATACATTGTGAGCCCTCGTGCAAGAAAGGGAGAGAACATTGTATTAGATTGAATTCCTAGTGCACCTAAGTATTGCTGAAGTTCTTGAAGTTCAGCAACTCCCTCTTTAACAAGAAGGTTAGGAAACACTTTATCAAATTCAGAAAGTGGCATAGACATACATGTTTCTAATGTCTTACATAACACATCAATCGTTTCGCTTTGTATCTCTCGATTTATTAAATCATTTCTTACACCGTCAATACCAATTTTCTCAAGTTTATCTACAGATAAAATAACATCTTGTACTTGCGATTCGGGGATTTGAATCGCCTGTAACAACCCTGTTAATAGTTTTCGGTTGTTATATTGAACGGTTACGTCTAAGTTTAATTTGTTAAAAATGTCAAGAGCCATTACCATTAATTCTGCTTCCCCTAAGACGGATTCAACACCAACAATATCTACATCACACTGTACAAACTCTCGAAATCTTCCTTGTTTAATAGGGCCGTTCCGAAATACTTTCCCAATTTCATAACGTTTAAAAGGAAGGCGAATTTCTGGATTCATAGCGACAACCTTTGCAAAGGGAATGGTTAAATCATAACGTAGTACAAGCTCGCGATTCCCTTGATCTTGAAGCGTGTACATCTCCTTTAAAATTTCAGACCCTCCACCGTATTTATAAGCCATTAAATCATACATGTTCAAAATAGGTGTTTCTAGCGGTTTGCAGCCATAAGCTTCGAATGTTTCTTCACAAGTCCGTTTAATTGTATTACGCAGCATTTGCTCTTCTGGTAAGTAATCTTTTGTCCCTTTTACATTTTGTAAGTTCATGTTTATCACTCCTTTTTGAAATAAAAAAAGCTATGCGGGTATGAAAATACCCACATAGCTTTATAATCGCTTCGTGGGTAAACAGGAATAACCCTGTACCCACGAAGAAAAAATTCTTCGGATACAAGGCCTTATGTATGATGATGAAGTTGGAAAGAACAATTTATTCTAAACATAAGCAATCTCTCCTATAGCTTTTTAAGTAGTATACTACTAAATATTGGAATTATCAAATTTTATTTTCCCTTTGAAATAGTTTGATAATCTAAGTGGTGTTGGACTCCATAACAAAACCTGTCTCATTTAATGAGACAGGTTTTATTATGAAGTAATGGAAGTAGGTGTTGCGTTACTAACTTTGATTAGGTCAGCGCCGTTCATAAAAATTTGTAATCCTCTTTTTCCAGCACTAATGCTAATTGGGTCTAGAATTGCAGCAGACTCATCAATAAAGAGTGGATAATTTTTCTTCACACCAAGTGGGGAAACACCGCCGCGTATGTATCCTGTTAATCCGAGTATTTCTTTCATTGGAATCATTTCAACTTTTTTATTTTTACTTGCAGATGCCAGCGCTTTTAAATTGAGCTCTTTATGCGAAGGGATACAGGCCATAATTACGCCAGTTTTATCGCCGCGAAGAACGAGTGTTTTAAAGACTTGTTCTAATTGTAAATGAACTTGCTGAGCGACATGTTTCGCATCTAAGTTCTCCTCATCCCATTCATATTCGTGAACTGTATATACGATTTTGTGCTTATCTAACAAACGACAAGCATTTGTTTTACTACTCATGTTACACACTTCCTTTTTGAGTTCTTCTTTTTAGTATACAAAATTTCGCCAATTAAGACAGGGAAAATAAGAAAGGACAAGAATATGTAACATAAATTATGAAAAGAGAAGAGGGAAAATGATGTGGAGAACGACTGATCTTTATGATGCCAATGAAACGGAAGTGCAAGTATGTAAACCATTATTTCAATCATATGGAAAGAAAAAGCAGTTTCATGGGAAAATTGCGACAGTGAAAGTTAAAGATGATAATGTACTCGTAAAAAGGGCACTAGAGATGGTACCAGAGGGAACGGTATTGGTTGTAGATGGAGAGGGTTCAACCAATTGCGCATTACTTGGTGATAATTTAGCAAACATTGCAAGAGAACGGAATTTAGCCGGCATTATTATATATGGATGTGTTCGTGATTGCACAGAGCTTCAAAAAATAGAACTTGGCATTTTAGCAATTGCGACGATGCCAAAGCGAAGTGTGAAAGAAGGGAAGGGAGAAACGAATATTCCTATATCTTTTGGCGGAGTTTCTTGGATTCCAGGAAATTATGTTTATGTTGACGAAGACGGTGTGATTGTAAGTGAAAAAGAAATTCATCATAAGCTATGATATAAAAATAAAGAGATAAAGTAAATTGACACGGTTTAAGAGGAAGTATGGCATTTTAGAATATGAAAATACCATTACGTAAATAGTGAATAAGTTCTTCTTGTAAGGCATACATATATACAGTAGGATCGCGACTTACATATTCGTTTGCCTTTTGAGACACTTCTTACATCATGTAGGGGGTGTCTTTTTTATTCAGTAATACAGTCTTTCATACTATGGCATGACATTGGTAGGTATAAGTACATACAACAGAGGGATGTTGGCATGATCAGATTTTTATATACTGATGGTAATAAAGTGAAATGAATTAACACAGGGAGAAGATTCCCACTAATACTCAGTGTAATGTATCGTATTATTACCAAGAAAGGGATGTAAAACATGATAAAGAATATATATGAAACACATTTACATGTAAGAGATTTAGAGATGGCAATTGATTTTTACCAAAATAAGCTTGGATTAAAGCTAGCAAGAATAATACCTGAAAGGAAAGTAGCTTTTTTTTGGATAGGGGAAGGTAGACAGCAAATGCTTGGATTATGGGAAAAATCAAAAGATACTTCTATTCAACTTAATCATTTTGCTTTTGGAGTAGAATTGAATTTTTTAAGACGGTCTAAAGCTTGGCTAGAAGATAGGGGAATCGAGGTAATTGGAAGTCAAGGAAAAGGGAATGAAGAGCCTATTGTCCAAAGCTGGATGCCAGCAGCAAGTGTTTATTTTCTCGACTACGATGGGAATAAGCTGGAATTTATTTCTCTATTATTTGATGAACTAAACGACCTTGGGTATGTACCTTATTTTAGTGAATGGGAGAAGGAGATAGAAAATTAAAAGGTTTAAAAACTTTTTCACAATGTAAAAAGATTATGGTGTGTTGCTGTACCTGGAATTGTTCAATTATAGACACATTTTCATCAAAAGTCGAAGAATGAAATTATATATAATGAACATTGAGAATCATTTTCGAAGTTGAGGTGTCTATATGATAAAACCAGTCATTCCAAAGCAACATGGTGCATGGGCGATGCTTCTAATCCCGTTTTTGCTGAGTGCTTTCATTGGCAAAGCTACATGGCAACACATACTACTTTTTTTAGCGTGGTTATTTATCTATTTAGCAACATATCCTTTTTTAATGTATATGAAACAAATGCGACAAAAGCGATATTTACATTGGATGCTCATTTATTTTAGTCTTGCTATATTGTTTGGTATAATTCCACTTACATACGAATGGCGTATTCTTTTGTTTGCAATCTATATGATTCCATTATTTTTTATAAACATTTATTTTGCTCGTCAAAAAAATGAACGTGCATTACTGAATGATGTTAGTGCTATTATCGTTTTTTGTATTGGTGGAATGATCAGTTATTATTTCACAATGAAAACAATTGATGAAACAGCATGGCTGATTGCACTTGTTTCATTTTTATACTTTATGGGAAGTACGTTCTATGTGAAAACGATGATTCGAGAAAAGAAAAATCCAACATATCGGTGGATTTCGTGGGGGTACCATTTATTACTTGTAATTGGTACGTTCATTGTATCTCCATGGTTTGTCATTGCCTTTATTCCAAGTTGTATTCGAGCTATCGCTTTATATGGTAAAAAAGTAACTGTTTTAAAAGTGGGTGTGTGGGAAATCGTCAATTCAGTTTATTTTTTCATTGCTACTACAGTATTATTTCAATTGAAGGGCTAATATTAAGTTTACGAATAAAAAGTAAGCATGATTCATACTAAGTAGTTCAGATAACGTGGAGAAATCGTATAAATGGCAGGTTAAATCGAGTATAAAATCACAAAGATTTTATACTCGATTTTTTTGTTGATATGTAAAGGTTTATCATGTTTTCACTGTTGAATTAACAAGTGCAAGAGCACATCAATTATCAGGATGACCATAACCATTGTCATTTCGTTATTTTTAATGCGACTAAAGTTGCTATTCGAGGTGTTAAAAAAAGGGATAGGAAATTTATGTTAAAATATAAAGGCAAGCAAAGTGGTTCCTGTTCCGTTAACGAGCAGGATTGTTGAACAATCGGCATTTGTTTTAAGAGTGTCTAGTTTTTTAATAATGGAGGGGAACTAGCAGATGTCAAACTACGAAAACGAAGAAATGCTAACGGGAGGGAATGTCTCAAACGTATATCGTTCGGAAGGTACTGTTCGACGAGAATTAAAGCAAGAAAGTACCAAAATTCATAAGCTATTAAATCATTTGGAAAACAAAGGTTTTAGTTATGCACCAAAGTTTTTAGGTATTGATGAAAAAGATAGAGAGGTATTATCATTTATTGAAGGAGAAGCTGGTAATTATCCTTTAAAAGAATACATGTGGTCTAATGATGTTTTAAAAGAAATAGCGAAGATGCTCCGTCTTTACCATGATGCTGTGAGTGACTTTCCGTTATCAGATGATTGGAAACCAATGGATAATACTCCAAATAAAATAGAGGTTGTATGCCACAATGATTTTGCAATATACAACATTATTTTTAATCACGAAAAACCAGTAGGTATTATTGATTTTGATGTTGCTGGTCCTGGTCCAAGACTTTGGGACATAGCCTATACTCTTTACACTTGTGTCCCCTTAAGTAGAGTTTATCATACTGAAACCGGTGAGGCAGTTTATTATAATTTATTACAGCATGCCGACCGAATAAAACAAAGAGTTAAATTGTTTTTTGAATCCTACGGTGAGGGTATGGAAGAAGATTATTTGGAGATGGTATTGCTACGATTAGAAGGGTTATGTAAATACATGAAAAGAAAAGCCAAAGAAGGCGATATAAATTTCCAAAAAATGATAGACGAAGGACACCTTGAACATTATCAAAATGATATTAAATTCATTCGTGAACATGGAAAAGAGTGGATTTAATGAAATAAGTCTTATACAAAAATAAAGCTCAGAGTCCTATAGGGACTTTGAGCTTTTTGGCGTGTTATTTAGCTCGTTATTTTAGATTTTCTCCACAATAACTGAACTACTTAGATTCATACGTGCTTACTGCATGTAAAAGCCAGATTGAGCGTGCTTTCCATCAGTGGGGGATGAAGAAAACCCTCCACTGATGGAAGTTTCACTTTATTGTTGGGCATTTTTTATTCTTGAGCTAAAACTTCCGCAGTACTATCACACTGTTGCAAAGCATGTTGAACAGCTTGTAAAGATTGTTCAATACGTTGACGATTATCTGATTTCTCAACTGTTTGTAAGGCGTTTTGTAAACAGTCCTTTGCTTCGTGTAAAGCTTGGCAAGAATCTTGAACGTGACCGCGTGCATTTTTTTGCATGACTGCACCTCCTTTGGTCTTATACATTTGTAGTATGAGCAAAACGATATAAAATATCATAGCATTCAAAAAAATAAATCCTGATTATTCTTATAAGAATTGACTTTTTGGATTGCACTCATTATAGTAAGAGATAAAGTGAATATTTTCTTATCCAGAGAGGTGGAGGGACTGGCCCGATGAAACCCAGCAACCGCAATGCAGGTGCTAATTCCAGCAGAACAGTTTTGTTCTGACAGATAAGAAGGAAGAGATATATACCGCTTCTTCTTATCGAAGAGGTTTTTTTATTGCAAAAAAACCGATAATGAAAAATGGACAACGAGAAAAAAGGAGCGAGCATACTATGACACTTGAGAAATATATTACACTACGTAATGCAATTTATAATTATATAGAAGAGAAGGAAGAGCCGATTACATTATTGGATATTCAACAACATATTACTACTGAACATGAAGGGAAATTTGCGAAGAAGATGCTGCAGCAATTTTATTTATTGCGACTGCTAGATGAACTAAAATTAGATGGAAAAATTACTTTAGCAGAGCAACATAAATGTATAGATGATAAGGGAATTTACTACATAGTAAAATAACAAAAAGGGAGTTACGCTCCCTTTTTTATAGTGGTATTTATTTGAAAATTCATTCTATTTGATAAGCGTTATGTAGATAAAAAGACTGTGCTATGCAGTCTTTTTATAAGGAAATGGTGCTGAGTGTGTAGTGTTAAAAAATTAAATGTGCCCCAAAAGATGGGCGTTCTCGGCTAAAAAATAAAAAAGACACCATCGCCGAATAGGTGTCAGTCGTTTTGTCGAAGAGGTTTGCCCTTTGACATGTATTAGAATATCATGTGAGTGCAAAAAAAGTCAAAAGGGAATTAAAGGAAAGTGCTGTTTGCGATGAACATATTAATTGTATATGCCCATCCAAACCCTTCTAGCTTCAATGCTGCAATTTTGAAACATGTGAAAATAGGATTGAAAGAGATGAAATATTCTGTAACTGTTCTTGGTTTGTATAAAGAATACTTTAGCTCTGTGCTGACGTTTGATGAGGCAAAAAAGAGAGGAATGGTTATAAAAAATGTATGAAAAGGCAACGGGATTATGGAAAATAGAGAATTAATTTACAAAATTATGAGTGTATGTAAAAGAGAAGATGATTTATTTTGTTCTTATCTTAAGTGTTTATCTGATATAAAGGAGAAAAGCGAGCAATTTTCTAAAGTCAAACAAGAAGTGCGAGAAGAGTATCTTATAAAAGGCATTTGTGAAAGAGAAGTGGATATTTTAGTAGAGCAAAGTGAACAAGTTGCAGATTTGTATGTACCTAAGTTTCTCCGATGGGAATTTTTACGAGAAAATGTCCATTATATAGAAGATATCTGTTCTATGGTATTTCAATTAAAACCGTTATGTCTTTCAGAAGAACAATGGAAATATGTAATTACAATTATTGAGAAAGAGCTGTCATGAGACAGCTCTTTTCGTAACAAAAATTTAGGGATTTAAACTTAATTAGAGGACTCTTTCTGTAAATATTCAGCAATTTGTAAATACATATTGCTATATGCGGATTGTATTTCTCCATTATGATTCGCATTGGAAGAAAAGTGAACGATAACCATATGTGCAGTTGGATCGATATATAATCGTTGTCCATAACTGCCTAGTACTTCAAATGCATTATGTTCATTATGGGAGATCCACCACTGATTATGATAAGAATATTCCTCACCATCGCCGACTGGAAGTTCGTATTTTTGTAAATGTTTAATTTCTTCAATAATAGAAGAAGAAATAATTTGTTTTCCGTCGTATACACCATTGTCGACAATCATTTCCCCGAATCTTGCCATGTCTCGAGCTGTGGTATTTAATCCTGCACTCGCTTGTTCCACTCTTGTTTCATCAACAACGTAATATGCATTTTCTTCTGCGCCAATTGGTGACCAAATCCGTTCACTTACTAGATCTGCGAGTGATTTTCCTGTTACGGTACGAAGGATCCATGCTAGTGTTTCAGCAGAACCGTTATTATATGAAAATGTTTCTCCTGGAGCAGCGGTTTCGTTTGCTTCTAGCAACATGTCGTATATTGTTACTGGACCATCATATTTTTTACTGCGAGGAAGAAGGTTGCTTGCTAAATATAATTGTGCATCTTGATTATCTAATCCAGCTTGCTTAAAACCGTGAGTTGGATATTCTACTGAAACTTGCATATCTAATAGTTGTTGAATTGTTGCTATTCCAAATGGTGTCCCTTTTAATTCTTTTACATAAGTTTCTGCAGTTGCGTTAGGCTGCAGCTTTCCTTCTTCAAGGAGGGTATTAACGAGCAACCCTGTAAATACTTTTGCTACCGATGCCATACCGTGTGGTTCGTTTTCTTTATATCCATGAAAGTACCGTTCATATACTAGCTTACCATCATGTAAAACAATGAAAGCATCTGTTTTATGCTTTTCTAATAATTTCAGAACCGTTGTATTATTGTCATTTTCATCTTTAATTTCTAAAGTATCTAGGTCTTGCAAATTAGTTGAGAGTGAGGATATATAATTTGGATTTTTAGCGACAACTTTTGTCGAAGCAAATTCACGCATATGTGAATACGACCAACGCAGATACGGATCTTGTAACCAGTTTTTTTTCGTTACTGTTTGTCTTGAGGAAAAACTTTTATTTGGATTGAATAACGTAAATCCCATACCAGTCAATATACATACAAAAATTAAAATGATTAAAATAAGCGGGGATTTTTTAAATCTCATAATATAAGCCTCCTTCTTATTTTATTATAAGAGATAAGCTTATAAAGAAGCAAAAAAAGGAGAGTAAACGCAGAAGTTTACTCTCTCTTATATGATTAAGCTGATAGTTTTTCTTCTGTTGTTTGCTTTTTGAACTTTTGTTTCCGGCCATGAAGAAAATAGTAAATCAGTAAAGTAAATGCAACGATAATCGAAGAAATAAAATACATATGGTGATAACTTGAATGTGCTGCGACAATTCCTAGTACGAAAGAACCAATACCGATCCCTGTATCGAAGAATGAGAAATAAGTGGCTGTAGCAGATCCGCGTCGATGATTTGGTGCAACACTAATTGCAATTGTTTGGAAGCTTGGAACTAAAGTTCCATATCCAAAGCCGATAAGTACGCCAGAAGCAAGTAACCAAAATGATGTTTGTGCTTGGCTTAAAACGAACATACCGATCATAAAGATAATTATAGATGGATAAATAAGAACATTTTCTCCGAACCGATCGAATATTTTTCCGGAAAATGGCCGAGAAATAACAACTACAATTGCGTATACAACAAAGAAATAACTAGCAATATCGGCCATACCAAGCTCTTTTGCATAAACGGGAATGAATGAAAGAATACCGCTATAGGAAAAGGAAAGTACACAACCTGTGAGAGCGATTGGAATTGTCGAAGGCTCAATTAAATCTTTCCATTGCATACGTTTCTTTTCGTTAGTGACAGCTGTTTTTTCATCAGGAATATTTACAAATAGTCCGCATAGAAAAGCAAGGATAGAAAATATAGAACAAAGGATAAATAAACCCGTAAAAGAGAATTTAGAAATAATCGTTAAACCTAAAAAAGGACCGATAACCATCGGTAAGCTCATAAATACTCCGTAATAACCAAGTGCTTCACCACGTCGGTGAGATGGTGCTACATCTGTTACGATTGTACCGGTAGCTGTTGTTGCCATTCCAAATCCGATACCATGAAAGAAGCGAAGAGCAAGCAGTAAAAATAAGCTTTGTGCACCGAAGTACATGACTGTTGCAGCTAAAAATAACGAAAGGGAGATGAATAAAATTTTCTTCCTTCCTAAATCATCAAGCCATTTCCCTGTAAATGGTCGGCAGATTACAGAAGAAATAAGAAACACTGTTGCGACAAGACCCATTTCTTCAGGTTTTCCTTTTAATCCGTCAATAACATATATAGGTAAAGTTGTGATAAGCATATAAAATGTTAAAAAGAGAAATAGACTACTCAAACATGTTCCAATGAAGTCTTTCGTCCAAAGTCTTTGACTTTCCATAGTCATCCCTCCAATTTTTAATCAAGATTTCGAATTACTTTTTGTAGTACATGAAAAGCAAGGCGAAGCTCTTCCTTGCTAATATCTTGCAATGCTTTTTCTTCAAATGAGTCGACCTCTTCCTGCCATCTCGGTATCATTGCGATTGCTGTTTCTGATAATGAAATGAGCTTTTCGCGTCGATCTGTCCCCTCTGTTCGAGTAATCCATCCCATTAATTCCATACGCTTTAAAGTGCGGGTCATTGTTGGAGACTCAACGTTTAAGTATTGACACAATTCTGTTTGTGTACAAGGTCCGGTTTGATTTAGCCTGAAGATGACGGCCCACTGCGCGCTGTATAAACCGGTTGGAGAAACACGTTCGTTGAATCTCTTGGAAAATTTCCGAGCGGTTTGGCTGACAGTGTGAAAAAAGTGTTGTTTTTCGTCCATATTTTTTTCCTTTCCTAATTAGTTACCTAGCTAACTATATCTATTTTTTTCAGAATTGTCTAGTAGTCTATCGTTATGCTTACGAAAAAAAATCATTTTCAGATTGAGAACATACATTCTATATGATATGATTAATTTAGAATTTTCTGTCTTTTAAAATGTGTGTTATTGATAATTTTGAGGGGGAAACAGAATGATGAAACCGGCCATTATGAAATCAGTAGCATTATCAAATGGAGAAACAATTGCTTATCAAGAAGCGGGAGATGGAACAGAAATAGTATTGCTTATTCACGGGAATATGACATCTTCGCAGCATTGGGATTTGGTTATAGAACAATTGCGAGATTCTTATCATATTTATGCTCTTGATTTACGTGGTTTTGGCTTTTCAACTTACCATCATCCGATTGATTCATTGAATGATTTTACAGAAGATGTGAAGTTGTTTGTGGATGAACTGCAATTAAAAAATTTCTCATTGGTCGGATGGTCAATGGGAGGAGGAGTTGCGATGCAGTTTGCAGCAGCTTATCCGACGAATGTGAATAAACTCATATTGGTAGAATCAGTAGGGGTGAAAGGATATCCAATATATAAGAAGGATATAAATGGTCAACCAATTGTATCAAATCTGTTAACAACAAAAGAAGAAATAGCGGAAGATCCTGTTCAAATTGCACCTGTTGTTGAAGCTTTAAAACAAAAGGATAAGCAGTACTATCGTAATATCTGGAATTTACTTATTTATACGCATCATCAGCCTAGTCCAGATCGCTATGAAACATATCTGAATGATATGTTGACGCAGCGCAATTTTGTTGATGTGAATTATGGACTTGTAACATTTAATATTTCTGATGAACATAACGGAATTGTACCTGGGAACGGAGATGTAAATCGCATTCAGGTGCCAACATTAGTTCTCCAAGGGGATCGTGATTATGTGGTACCAAAAGTAGTTGGTGAAGAGTTGGCAAAGCATTTACCAAATGCAAAATTGGTCATGTTAGAAGATTGTGGGCATTCGCCATTTATTGATTGTTTAGACGTGTTTATAAATGAAGTAATCGCATTTTTGAAAGGATAGTTGCATTGTCTCCTATTGCACATAAGAAACGTATACTGTAATAGGATTGTTTTGAAAAGGAGAAGGTTATAGTGATTTGTTATACAGAACCAGCTACTTTTGTACCGATGATGATTCCAAAAGCGGCTTATCCATCAATTCGTTATAGGACTGTGTATACGCAACCTTTGTTAAATGGTACGAATACGCATATACAAAAATTATACTTTCATACATTCCCTCCAGTATATGGAACGAAATATTATGTGACTTATTCTTATTCGCATCTAGCGCAAGCTGTTGTTGTGCCGCAACCCGTTTTTTATGCTCCTAAAATGAAATCATATATAAACCATATGCAGCCATATGTAAAAGCTCAAGTATGGGAAGGATGAAAGCTAGAAGTCTGAACTTCTAGCTTTATTTTTGTGGAAATTAAGAGTATACGATTTACGGATAAAACATCTATAATAAAGGATGTGAGTTTATCGAGGGAGCGTAATAAAATGGGGAGAAAGTATACGTTTTGGATTATGGTTGGAATTGTTGCGATTTCTGGGCTTTCACAAGGTATGTTGTTACCAGCAATCGCAATGATTTTTGAGAAAGAAGGAATTAGCTCAAGCTTTAATGGTCTTCATGCAACGGCATTATATATTGGTATTTTTGTTATTTCACCTTGGCTTGAGAAACCGATGCGAAAATTTGGAATGAAACCTCTTATTGTAATTGGAGGCTTCATTGTTGTTGGAGCATTATTTTTGTTTACGCAAACCTCTTCTTTTTGGGTATGGTTTGTTCTTCGTTTTTTAGTTGGGGTAGGGGATCATATGCTTCATGTTGGAACACAAACGTGGATTACGACAACTGCTAGTCCGCACAAGGTTGGAAAACAAGTTTCTATTTATGGAGCATTTTTTAGTATCGGTTTTGCAATGGGGCCTTATTTAGCGAGTACAGTACAATATGGCATTGCAACACCATTTATTGTATCAACTATTCTTTGTTTAATAGGTTGGTTATTGCTTATTCCAACGCAAAACGCATTTCCTGATCAAGGGGAAGCGAATCAAGAAAGTGAATCATCTTTGCAGCGTTATAAGCAAGTTTGGATAATGGGTTGGATTGCATTACTTGCACCGTTAGCTTACGGAGTATTAGAAGGGATGCTTAATAGCAATTTGCCTGTATATGCGATGAGGAAAGGTTGGTCAGTTGAACAAATTGCATTTTTATTGCCAGCATTTTCGATCGGTGGAATTATTACACAAATACCACTTGGTATACTTAGTGATCGTCTTGGAAGAGAGCGTATTTTAACATGGGCGTTTAGCGTCAGTACAGTGATTTTTCTAATCGCAGCTATATTTGATGACTATTATTGGCTTGTATTTATATTTATGTTACTTGCTGGTATGGTTATTGGATCCTGTTTTTCACTTGGACTCGGTTATATGACTGATTTATTATCCAAACATTTATTACCAGCAGGAAATATTTTGTGCGGAATTGCTTTTAGTATCGGAAGCATTACTGGGCCTGTATTAGGTGGACTATTTATAGAGAAAATACAGAATACAAGCTTTTTCTTTGCTGTTATGCTCATTATGGCAGGAATTTCGATTGTTTATGTGGCATATATGAAAAGTCAAGAAATGATAAGGAAAGTAGAAAGTAGGTAAAACAATGACAAAGCAATTAAAAAAGAAGAAATTTGAAGTATTACCAGATGAAACAATTGCACAGTGCCTCGAAAGAATGGAAAAGGAAGGATATGCACCGTCACGCCGTATGGAAGAGCCTATTTTTCATGAAGTGAAAAGAGATGGCAAAACGGTTGTAGAGCCTTGTGGACGAAAAATAATATTTGAAGGAAAGTTAAAAACGGTATAAAGTGCAACGCTATATAAATACAAATTAAATAATCGACATAAAAACCTTCTTTCTTTTTAAGCGGGCAAGAGCATCTGGCCATGTATAGAAGCGGTCAGGGCCTTTTTCTGCCACATGCAAGATTTAAAACAAAAGTAGAAAGTGAGTACAGGTCATTTTGTATTCTGCACAGTAGCGACTTATATGATTAAAACGAAAAAATAAAAATAATGGGAAAATTCAAGAATTCCATGCATATAATATAGCGAAAGGCCTTTCACCATTTTTCACCAAGGGGGCAATCATAATGAAATTTTTGTCATACCTTACAGCAATTCTGGTGATTATTGGCGGTTTAAATTGGTTATTTGTTGCGTTAGATTTTAATCTGGTGGAAAAAATTTTTGGTTCTGTACCAGCGCTTGTTGATACCGTTTATTGGCTTATTGGTATTTCTGCACTATATCAAATTTATGACCGTTTTTTTGCAAGTAATTAGCAATTATACAATTATTATTCAAAGTGTTAAGCAGACGTGCTTAACGCTTTTTTGTTTCAATACGAAAAGGAAGTAAAGAAGAGATTCGTGAAAAGCCACTCATGAGAACGGTTCCAATACTTCTTAGTATAAAATGGGGGAAACAGTTTGACCGGGTATTTTATATGAGTTATAATTCAGAAAGTTTTAAAATTTATAAATATAAAAAGAGAGAGGGGAATATGATGCATCGAGTATACAATTTTTCAGCGGGGCCATCTACACTTCCTATTTCTGTTTTAGAGCAAGTACAAAAAGAATTATTGAACTATCAGGAAACGGGCATGTCTATAATGGAAATGAGTCACAGATCAACAGCCTTTCAGGAGATTATAGAGGAAACGAAAAGTCTACTATGTGAGTTAATGAATATCCCTGGAAATTATGAAGTCCTTTTTATACAAGGAGGCGCATCCTTACAATTCTCCATGATTCCACTCAATTTAATGCACCGATATAAACAAGCGGCATATGTACATACAGGCTCCTGGTCAAAAAAAGCAATCCAAGAAGCAGAAAAAATCGGAACGGTTTCGGTTGTTGCATCTTCTGAACATGACCGATTTACATCTATTCCAGAATTCAATCGTACACTTCTCTCTCAAGAAATAGATTATATGCATATTACAACGAATAATACAATTGAAGGTACGCGTTATGTAAATATTCTTGAGACAAGAGAAATCCCACTCGTTGCCGATATGTCTTCAAATATTTTATCTGAAGAGTATGATGTCACAAAGTTCGGTCTTATTTATGCTGGAGCACAGAAAAATTTGGGGCCTGCAGGGTTAACAGTTGTCATCGTTCGTAAAGATTTAATTGGTGCTACGAATTCTTCTTGTCCGGCAATGTTAAACTATGAAACTTACAGTAAACATAATTCACTTTATAATACGCCGCCAACTTTCAGTATTTATGTAACAAAGCTAGTTTTGCAGTGGCTGAAAGCGCAAGGAGGCGTGCAGGAAATCGAAAAAAGAAATTACAAAAAAGCAGCAATTCTATACAACTTTTTAGATGAATCAAGTGTGTTCACTTCACCTGTACAAACTACATACCGATCTTTAATGAATATTCCATTTACAACCTCTTCAAATGAACGAAATGCGTTGTTTATTCAAGAAGCGAAAAAGCATGGTTTTGAAGAACTAAAAGGACATCGTTCAGTTGGCGGTATGCGTGCTAGTATTTATAACGCAATGCCAGTGGAGGGTGTACAAAAACTTGTGAATTTCATGTATGCATTTGAAAAGAAACACAAATAAGGGGATGAGAAAATGTTTCATATTCAAACGTTGAATCAAATTGCCGAAAAAGGAATTACTACGTTTTCAAAAGAGAGATATAGAATAGGAGAAACAACCAAGAATCCTGATGGTGTTTTATTGCGAAGTTACTCATTGCATCATGAGGAGTTTTCAAGTGATTTAAAAGCAATTGCAAGAGCGGGGGCAGGTGTAAATAATATACCAGTAGAACGGTGTACAGAAAAAGGGATTGTTGTTTTTAATACACCTGGGGCTAATGCAAATGCTGTAAAAGAACTTGTACTTGCAAGTTTAATTATGTCATCTCGTAATGTTGTAGACGGTATTGTATGGACAAAAGGGCTGCAAGGTGAAGAAGTACCGCAACTTGTTGAGAAAGGGAAAAAGCAATATGCTGGTTCAGAAATCGCCTTGAAACGTCTTGGGATTATTGGACTAGGTGCAATTGGTGCTCTTGTTGCAAATGATGCCTTATCATTAGGAATGGACGTCGTTGGTTATGATCCATATGTTTCGGTTGAAACAGCTTGGCGATTATCGAGACAAGTGCAGCGAGCATTTAGTTTAGAAGAAGTTTTTGCGACATGCGATTATATTACCTTACATGTTCCACTGGTAGAACAAACACGAGGTTTCATAAATGAACATGCATTTCAAGTAATGAAAAAAGGAGTTCGCATTTTAAATTTTTCTCGCGGTGAGCTTGTTGACGAAGATGCGTTGGAACGAGCGCTTCAAACGGGGGTTGTGAATCATTATATAACAGATTTTCCAAACGAGCGTGTGCTGCAAATGAAAAATGTGATCGCAACGCCGCATCTTGGGGCATCTACATATGAATCAGAAGAGAATTGTGCGATTATGGCAGCACGGCAACTGCAAAGTTTTTTAGAAACGGGTAATATCCGCAATTCAGTAAATTATCCAAATGTAGACCTACCGTATATCGGCAAAAAACGAATTACAATTGCGCATCAAAATATTCCAAACATGGTTGGACAAATTACGGCATGCCTGGCGGAGCATCATATAAATATTGCAGATATGATTAATCGTAGTAAGGGCTCTTTTGCCTATACAATGATTGATATTGATAATGGTATAGATGATATTATTAAAGAAGATGTGTTAGCGAATATTAGAGACATTGCAGGTGTTGTAGCAGTGCGGATGATTAGTTGAACCAATCGGTTTACTACCTGTTAATGTAGATAAGGAGAGATTTCAGTGGTAACAATTAAACCATTTCGGGCGATTCGTCCTATACAAGGGCGTGCAAAAGAGGTAGCTGCTCTTCCTTATGATGTACTCAATAGTAAGGAAGCGAAAGAAATTGCGAAAGATAATCCGTATTCGTTTTTGCGTGTTGATAAGGCAGAAATTGACTTAGATCCATCTATTTCTCCTTACGATAGCGAAGTATATGAGAAAGCAAAGGGAAATTTACAATATTTGATGAAATCAGGTGTACTTATACAAGAAGAGCAACCATGTTTGTATATTTATGAACTTATAATGAATGGTCGTTCTCAAACTGGGCTGGTTGTTTGTACATCGATTGATGAATATATAAACGATACAATTAAAAAGCATGAGCGGACGAGAGCTGAAAAAGAAAAGGATCGTATTCGTCATGTTGATGTCTGTAATGCTCATACAGGGCCTATTTTTGTAACATATCGCGGGAAAAGTGAAATTGCAAATGTAATCGCGAATTGGAAAATAACGCATAGCCCAGTTTATGACTTTACGGCAGATGATGGTATTGGGCATAAAGCGTGGATGATTCATGATGAAAAAGTCGTTGTTACATTAATCGAATTGTTTGAGGACATCCCTTCTTTATATATTGCTGATGGTCATCATCGCTCTGCATCGGCTGTGAAAGTAGGAATGATGCGCCGGGAAGCACATGATGATTTTACAGGTGAAGAAGAATTTAATTACTTTTTATCTGTACTTTTTCCAAAAGATGAATTAGCAATTTGGGATTACAATCGCATTGTAAAAGATATAAATGGATTATCAGAAGAACAATTTTTACAAGCGATATCGCAAGCCTTTTATGTAGAAAAAGCAGAAGTGGTTCCATTTAAACCGACAAAGCGTCATACATTTGGAATGTATTTGAATAAAGCATGGTATAAGTTGACGGTGAAAGAAGACAGAGTTGATGAAAATGATGTTGTAAATAGACTAGATGTATCCATTTTACAAGATCAATTATTGCATACTATTTTACAAATTGATGATCCGCGTACAAATGACAGAATTGATTTTGTTGGAGGAATAAGAGGGCTGAAAGCGTTAGAGAGAATCGTTGATGAGGAAGGATGGACAGTTGCTTTTTCAATGTACCCAACAACAATGGAAGATTTACTAGCTATCGCGGATGCAGGAGAAGTAATGCCGCCAAAATCAACGTGGTTTGAACCAAAGCTTCGCAGCGGTTTATTTATTCATTCGTTAGAATAGAAGAGGAAGCAATTTGCTTTCTCTTTTTTTCTTGCATATTTTGTACCTATCTTATAATGTATAGTCGTACTGACTGAAGGAAAGGGTTGGATATATATGATACATATTTTGTTAGCTGATGATGATTTACATATAAGAGAGCTCCTTCGTTATCACCTTCAAAAAGAAGGATATACAGTGTGGGAAGCTGAAGATGGAAAAGCTGCACAGTCTATACTAGAGAAAGAAACAATTCATTTAGCCATTGTTGACATTATGATGCCACATATAGATGGTTACACACTTTGTGAAGAAATTCGAAAATATTATGATATACCAGTTATTATGTTAACAGCAAAAGATCAGTTAGTAGATAAGGAAAAGGGCTTTTCTGTTGGGACGGATGATTATATTGTAAAGCCATTTGAACCTGCTGAAGTATTATTTCGAATGAAAGCATTGTTACGTCGTTATCAAATGCTAAGTGCAGATGTTATTCAATTGCATGGAACGACAATCGATAGAAAAAGCTATGAAGTACGTTGTCAAGAACAAACTATTTTATTGCCATTAAAAGAATTTGAGTTGTTATCACAGCTTGCGAGTTACCCAGGGCGAATTTTTTCTCGTGAAGAATTGATCGAACTTGTGTGGGGAGTGGACTTTGCAGGAGATGAGCGCACTGTAGATGTCCATATTAAGCGATTGCGTGATCGTTTCTCTAAACGAACAGATGATTTTCAAATTAAGACGGTACGAGGTCTTGGATATAAATTGGAGTTGAAATAAAATGCGATCATTATATTCACGGTTTGTTTTAATTTCTATTGTAATAATGTTAGTTAGTAGTATGATTGGGTTTTTATTATCAAATGTGTACTATCATCTGTATTTGAAACCATACAACAGTGAAAAGATTTTAAAATACGCACAAGAAGTGAAGCATTTATATGAGCAGTCCGATGAACAAAATCGAGAAGAGTATTTGAAATCTATTTCAAATCTTGGTTTTGAAATTTATGTGGTAGATGATCAAAAACAAGGAAAACGATATGGAAATGCATTTCGAAAAATTAACGTGAGTGAAGAAACGATAGAAAGTGTATTAAAGGGTCATACATATAACGGAATTTCGACGTATCCTACAAGGTTATTTATAACAGGTTTTTTTGATAATGAACTTTTAAATAGTATTGGTATTCCAATTCAACATGATGATAAGCAGTATGCACTCTTTATTCGTCCAGATATTCAGCAGCAATTTGGTGAAATGCGTATTTTCTTTTCTGTATTATTATGTTTAATGGTTGGGTTAAGTATTATTTGTATTGCAATTGCAGCTCGGTTTATTGTACGTCCGATTCAGCTTTTTACAAGAGCAACTAAAAAAATTGCAAATGGAGAGTATGAAGTAGCTCTGCCAGAATATCGAAAAGATGAAATTGGAACACTGGCTATCAGTTTTCGGAAAATGGCAAAAAGCTTAAAGGATTTAGATCGAATGCGACAAGAGTTTGTTTCAAACGTTTCCCATGAATTTCAATCTCCGCTTTCATCGATTCAAGGATTTTCGAAGACGTTACAAACAAATGAGATGAGTGAATCTGAGCGTAAGCGCTATTTGAAAATTATTGAATCAGAAAGTAGACGTATGTCTACTTTGTGTAAACAATTATTAACGCTTGCGTCTCTTGATAAAGAAGAAAGAGTGTTAGATAAAAAAACATTTGATGTAGGTAAGCAAATAAGAGATGTTATTTTTATGTTAGAGTGGCAATGGCGTGAAAAAGATGTCGCACTGGAACTGGATGTTCCAAGTATACAGGTGCACGGAGATGAAAACTTGCTCCATCAAGTGTGGACAAATCTACTGACGAATAGTATTAAATTCACAGAAAATGGCGGGACCATTTCGTTTTATGGGGAAGAGAAAGAAACGGAAGTGTATCTCTCGATTTCTGACACAGGGCTTGGTATGAGTGAAGATGAGATTGATAAGATTTTTGGTCGATTCTACAAAGTGGATGAGGCCCGCAATAGAACGATCGAAGGTAGTGGACTTGGGCTTTCGATTGTGAAAAAAATTATTGACCTTCATGAAGGAAGTATTACTGTACAAAGTGTAAAAGGTGAGGGAACTACGTTTACCATTTACCTTCCGAAAATAACTAAAAATGTTTAGTAGGGCGAGAGCATCTGGCTGTGCATAGAAATGGTTAGTTCCTTTTTCTACCGCATACAAGGTTGAAAAGGAGAAAGTAAGTGAATGTCATGTTGTATTCTTCATAGGAACGATTTAACTGTATAACCATGAACTGAAATTATATAAAAGAAAGCTTTGGCAACAAGAATTGATAAAATGGAAAGAACGAAAAACCGCAGTAAAACTTTGCTGCGGTTTTTTACATTCTATTTCAAAACACTCAATTTATTTCGATCAGGAAGTATTTCACTTTCAGTCAATCTATAGATTTGTGGTATAGTGAGAAAGTATGTTTGCAGTAGAGGAAGGAGACATAAACATGATTACATCTGCGCAAACTCCTTCATTAACAGAAACGATGAAAGAGTGGCATGAAGCGTTAACATATGAAATTAAACATTGGAAGACAGTTGGTGGAAGTAAACTGTCTATTATAAATGGACGTTTTTTATATACAGACTATGAAAGTAGTGTCTATGTATTTCAGCTTATTTCTGAAGTAAGTTTACCGGACGGAACACCGATTCGAATTGAATTTGACGGTGAGGAGGCAACTGGGGAAGTATTATCTGTTCAAGGATTAGACATTGAAGTCAAACTTAATTGTTACATGCAGCATCATATACAGGAAGCTGCATTATATAGTGAGCCGTGGCAGCTATTAGAACAATTGCAAGAACGTTTAAAAGAAGTAAGAAAAGATAAACAAAGACGTCAGCGCGTGAAGCGGTTACTACAAGGAACGAATGAACCAAAGCACATTTCGAAAATGAAAAAAGAGAAAAATGAACTTGCATATCGTGCATTTTATAACGCAATAACGTACGTCTGGGGACCGCCGGGAACCGGGAAATCATACAATTTGTCGCGCATTATTGCGGCGCATTATCAAAGTGGGAAATCTGTTCTTGTATTAGCTCATAGTAATGCAGCCGTTGATGTATTAATGGGCGAAGTAACAAATCAAATTGAGAAAAAAGAGAAGTGGGTACCTGGAGAGGTAATCCGGTATGGTTTTAGTCAAAATGACCAAATTCGTAATCATGAAACGTTGCTAACTACGCGATTAGTTGAATCGACAAATGAAGAATGGGAAGAAGAGAGGCTCTATTTAGAAGAATTAAGACAAGAATTAAGACAAAAAATTCTTTCTTATAAAGCGACTTCTGCTGAAAAAAGAAAAATGCAGGAAATTGAAGTTGATCTTCGAAAGCAAAAAGCAAAAGTGAAAGAGGTCGAAAAAGAGTATATTGAAAATGCAAAAGTCATTGGGGCAACATTATCAAAATGTGCAATCGATTCACTTGTTTATGAAAGAACGTTTGATCTTGTGGTCGTCGATGAAGTAAGTATGGCATATGTTCCGCAAATTGCATTAGCAGCTTCTTTAGGGAAGCGTATTGTTGTGTGCGGGGACTTTCTACAATTACCACCAATTGCTTTATCGAACCATGAGCTTGTGAATAAATGGTTAAAAGAAGATATGTTTTACCATGCTGGCATAGTAGATGCGGTAAATGAACGTAAAAAGCATCCGAATTTATACATGCTTCAAGAACAGCGTCGTATGCATCCGCATATTTCAAGCTTTACGAACGAATTTATTTATAAAAACGAAGTGTTCGATCATCCTTCTGTGACTGAGCGAAATAATATTACAACTTTACAGCCTTTCATGAAAGAAGCAGCGGTTTTACTAGATACAAGTAATATGGGCGCGTATTCATTAAAAGATGCTGCATCAAGTTCACGTTATAATATTTTTTCTGGATTATTAGCGATGCAACTTACCTTAATTGGTTTAGTGGATGGAATACCGTCAATCGGTATTGTAACACCATATCGTGCGCAGTCACGCTTTTTATCAACGTGCATCAGGGAATTTTTTCAGAAAACAAAGTTCAAAAATGCGCCTGTACTAGCAGCAACAGTTCATAAATTTCAAGGGTCTGAGCGTGATATGATTTTGTTTGATACAGTTGATAGCTACCCGCAAGAACGGCCAGGTGTACTATTCTTTGATCAAAAAAACCACCGTCTCGTTAATGTTGCAGTAACGAGAGCGAGAGGGAAATTTATTCAGCTATCAGATTGTCAATATATGAGGCAAAACCTTTCGCGAAAACAGGCTTTATCTCATTTAACGTCTCATTTACAAAAACGGGGAGATGTGTATGATCGTACAACATCAAAATCAATTCTAGAGAGAAAGATTACGAAAAGATTGCGGTGGTTTGTACAAACAAGTAGAGAAGAAACGAAAGTATTATTAAAAGATATAATCTCAGCGAAAAAGAAAATCATTGTATCTATCCCTAATTCAAGTCGCATGGATAAGAGAATATGGCAAGCATTAGCACGTGCAGAATCATCTGTTATCATCTATACAGAAGCTCAAGTTCCGATAAAAAATGTACAAGTGCATCGGCAAAATAAAGTAATGCCATTTGTTATTATTGATGACGATATCATGTGGGTAGGTGCCCCGTTAACATCTCAGATGATTTTTGAGGGTAGTCCGGAATTTCCGTATATAACAGCGAGACTACAAGCGCCGCAAACAGTTGGAGTACTAAAAGGGTTTTTAGATATAAAAATATAGAGCTTTCTTCGAAATGGATTTATATAGTATGGGAAATATAGCAAAGATAACCTCAGATAAAAAAGTGTCTGGGGTTATTTTTGTATAAGCTTATTTATGTATTTAGGATGGTATTAAGAATATCTTATATTTTTCTCATCGCATTTTAATATTTTTTTAGTAGAGTATACCTTGTATCCTACAAGGAAAGAGGAAGAAAACTATGAAGGTACTACATTTTTTAAGCGAATATATAAAGCACCCACGAACTGTAGGAGCAGCATTTGCAAGTTCTAAGCAACTTGCAAAACAAATGGTATCTCCTATTAATTTTGAAAAAGCAAAATGCATTATTGAGTATGGACCAGGAACTGGAGTGTTTACAGAACAGCTCATTCAACATAAACACAATGATACTGTACTGTTAATT
>NZ_JBALLY010000202.1:0-2382 GCF_036963045.1 Bacillus sp. JJ864
TTTTTTAACTTGCATATATTTTAACACTTCATGTCACATATTTCTTTTGCATAATTGCTCATTTTATGACACAATAGTTATAACATTCTGATTATTTATTTTGGAGGGAATTTTTATGGGCGTATACACACTAACAGTTTTCGAAAAAGACGGTTCCAAAGTATTAGACGAATCATTTGAGGCTACGACAGAAACAGAAGCAAAATCAAAAGGCGAAACACTTTTACGTGAAAAACAATTGTATGAGCACACGCACCGCTGCACATCTTCAAGCGGAAAGCTTGTTTTATTCCAGCGCTAAAAAAAAGAAGCGTCACATCGCTTCTTTTTCACACTATATCTTCTTCACACCACAGAAACACAACTTCTACAATTCGATTCCCAAATCGAACGCGCTTATTCCACATACCTGTTTGAATAAGGCGCTTTAACTCATCCTTCATGTTATCCGTCCACTGCTGAATGCTCTCTTTTGAATCGTACGGATAAATACTTGGAAACTCTTCATGCAAGAGACGCAAACTTTCCGCATCTAGATGAAAATGAAAAAAATAATTCGCAGTCAGAGAAGGCTCCTGCAATTGTAAAAACGGGTGGTCAATTTGCTTCTTATTACGATAAAACGTAAAAATATTGACCTTCCCACTCGTTATCTGATCAATTTGAATTTCGTGTTTTTCAATAATCACGCTGTTCAGTCCACCTCAATATATGCTACTTCTAGTATATATGTCTTTAATCAATAAGTTAACCATTTTCCTATGGAAATTCATCATTTCTTCCAAAAGTATATTCAGAATCATCCAAACCAAGAAAGGAAGCGATCATATGCATTTCGGTAGCAAAGGTTGGTATGTACACGAACTAAAAAAATTAGGAATCCGTACTTATGAAGGTAGAAAACTAGAGTCATATCGTACGCATATCTTGGCTAGTTTACTTGAGAAGGCTAAGAGGCAGTCGGCTTAATGAAAGGAAGCTCCTTCTTATATAGAAGGGGCTTTTTAGTATAGAGAAAAGAGGCGAAGTATGAATCTAAAATTAGTAGAGGCAACAGAAGAAAATTTTTGGGATGTTATTCAGTTGAAATCAGATAAAGACCAAGAAGAACGCATTCAAATCTTTGAACGGTGGGTCGGTTCTAACGCCTTTTTCCTTGGGGTCTGTCAAGTTTATAAATTTACTCCAAAAGCTATTTATGACAACCACACTTTAATTGGATTTACTTCCTATGGTTATAGAAAAGAACATGAAAGATACGAATTAATAAGCTTAATGTTAGGACATCAATATCAGGGAAAAGGGGATGGAGTTCCCGCTTTACAAGCAGTGATTGCCGAAATGAGTGAACGGTACAAATGCAAAGAAATTTATTTATCAGTAATCCACGATAATGAACCTGCAAAACGAATCTATGAAAAAGTCGGTTTCAAGCAACTGGTGAAATCGAAAAAGGACACCACGATGAGCTCGTTTATTGTTTGAAATTAGCAAATAACTCGGCATCGCTTGTATGAGCAATACCTTTTTCTTTTACTGATGTTGCTTAATAACTTATCAATACCTAAATGGTAAAAAAACAGAAATCTTAAACCAGACTTCTGTTTTTCGGCGTGCAATAAATCATATCACTAAAACTCATAATATAGAGTATATTGTTTACGCACACTTATTTACAACTTAAACTAACTACAGTGGCAATAGATTGTGCTGCCTGTTCCCAGCTTCCATCTATAATTCTTCCAAGTTGTTGACCAAGTGTATTTAAATCATTTGGATTAACGGGAATCCCATTATACGCAGCAATAATTGATAAAATTGGAGCCGCAACTGGTGTCAAACCACCCCTATCAATATTATATTTAGGTCCATCTATTACCTTTCCATCTTGTACTGTAAACTCATAATAAAATTGATCATCTGGGCGATAACTTATATGATGAGAAATTTTTCCCTTAACATATGTCTTCCCTTCGCCTAGATTTGCTACTTCTACTTCTTTTACATTAAATTCATGATCAAATATTTTTAGTTTTTTTACTTCAGGACCATGTAACGCAGCATTAACAGCTGTCTCCAAATTATTCTTTCCAAAAGGTTGAATATTAATAGTTTTTGATTCCACTTGCTGAATAGAACCTTCTGTTTCTGCAGCAAACACTGATGTAGATGGTATTACTCCTGTAGCTAACGTTGCTGCAAGAACGGTTGACATTACTAATTTACGTTTCATTTTCATAGTTTTCTTCCTCCTTTTTAATATATGGTATATAACTTTTTAAATACTGACATGGTTCATTATTTTTATCACAATATGCACAAAAAAATATTTTAAAAACTCAAATAATTTATGCCAGAAAATTAAAATGAATTATATATTAC
>NZ_JBALLY010000202.1:2420-6746 GCF_036963045.1 Bacillus sp. JJ864
ATTTGTTTCAAAACTATTATATCCATTGTCCAAATTTTAACAAACCAATATGATAAACATATGCCTTTTCGGTCATAAAAGGAAAATATGACGAATTTGCTACACGTCATTAACAACAACAACAAGTGATATATCGAGGGTGGTTCATTTTATTTATCCTTGTCATATTTCAAACTACCACAGGAATTTTAGTTGTATACATAGATTTAAATCTAATAATGACACGATTACATTTACTATTTATTTCCTGATTGTTTACTTTACAATGTTAATTAACCATGTTAAGTACAAGCAGGAAAAAAGAAGAAAGAAATAAAGATAAATAAGGGGGCCAAGCAGAATGTTTTTAGCTCTGCGTGAATTAAAGCAATCAAAATTAAAGTATGGATTAATTGGGCTTATGATGATTTTATTATCATTTTTAGTCCTTGTGATTTCTGGATTAGCAAATGGTTTAGCGTATAATACTGTCTCTTCCATTCAAAATATAGATGCCAAAAAGTTTGTGTTAGCAAATGATGAGGAAAATTCATTGCTCCGTTCACAAATTAAGAAAGAAGATGTGGATGATGTAGTAAAGCAAGTGGGGGCAAAAGATGCTGTACCATTCCATGTGAAAATTTCGACATATGAAAAGAAGGATAGTTCAAAAAAGGTTGATATTGCAATATTTGCAAGTGAACGCGAAACATTTTTGGAACCAAAGATTGTGAAAGGGCATGCATTAGGAACAGCACAAAACGAAATGATTGCTGACGAATCGATTAAAGAAAAAGGTATAGATATTGGAGATGTGATTATCGATCCAGTTTCTAAAAAAGAATTTAAAATTGTTGGCTTTACAAAAGATCAAAAGTTCAGTCACACACCTGTTGTTTATGTGAATCAAGATGTATGGGGAGAAATTGCACAGTCGATCCAAAAGGATTACAACGCAATTGCTATTCGGACTGATAAGCAAGTAAAAAATGCAAATGTAATAGAGAAAAACGAAGTTCTTCAAAGTATTCCAGGCCATAAAGGGCAACAAAACTCATTAACAATGATTATTGCATTCTTACTCGTGATTGCAACGCTCTTAATCGGTGTATTCTTCTATGTTATTACATTACAAAAAACACAGCAATTAGGTGTACTAAAAGCAATTGGAACGAAAAATTCGTATTTAGCAAATATGTTAGTTGTACAAGTATTATTCTTGTCTGTTGGCGCGATGACGATAAGCATTGTACTTGTAGAAGTTTTGCAAAGAATTTTGCCAAAAAGTATGCCGTTCTTATTGACAACGACAATGATTGGCCAATATGCAGGAATCTTTATTGTAATTAGTATACTAGGATCACTGATTTCCTTATATCAAGTATTAAAAGTAGATGCACTAGAGGCAATTGGAGGCGGCATGCAATGACATCGCTATTGAAACTAGATAGAGTTAGTAAAGTATACGGCGAAGGAAACACAGAGGTAACAGCCCTTCATCCAACTTCACTTGATGTGAAGGCTGGAGAATTCATCGGTATTGTGGGGCCTTCTGGTTCAGGAAAAAGTACATTGTTATCGATTGCTGGAGCATTATTATCACCATCAAAAGGTAATATTTATATTGGTGAGCAAAATATTACCCATTTATCAGAAAAGGAAATGACAGATATTCGGTTAAGAAAAATCGGGTTCATTTTTCAATTCGCTAACCTTGTTCCCTATTTAAATGTAAAAGAACAATTACTATACATTTCCAAATTAAAGAAAGAAGACCGACAAGAATCTGAAACGCGTGCGAATCACTTGCTAACAGTATTTGGACTATCTCAGAGAAAAAATCACTATCCACATCAGTTATCTGGTGGAGAAAGACAAAGAGTTGCGATTGCTCGTGCTTTTATGAATAATCCAGATTTAATATTAGCAGATGAACCAACGGCAAGCCTTGATTCAAAACGTGGGCGAGAAGTTGTCGAAATGATGAAACGAGAAGTAAAAGACAGTCAAAAAGCTGCGATTATGATTACGCATGATGAGAAAATTCTTGATGTATGTGATCGGATTTTAACACTTAGAGACGGAAACTTAGTATAGCACGCACAAAAATCCACACTTTCCGTAAGTAAGACAAGCTTTCCTTTTCATGCTCCTACATATACTGTTAAAAATCAAAAAGGAGAAGGTTCATCATGTATTACGGAACAAAAGGCTGGTACGTGTATGAGTTGAAAAAACTTGGGATTAATTATTATGAAGGAAAAAAGTTGGAGAGTTACCGTGCGCATGTGTTGCGGAATTTGTTATTGAAAGAGCAGGAGAAAAAGGAAGAGAAATAAAGCCCTTATACCTATAAAATTCATCCTTCCTTTTAGAAAAGCTCACACCTTACCTACTATATTTACTTAATATCCTCATATTTCTTACTCAGCCAAAAGTGCTTTCCCATTTCAGCAAAACACTTTTGGCTTATACTTTTATTTGGTGCCAACTACCCAATTCATTCCCCAACCGTACGCACGATCCATTTCTTGGTGACCGTTGAAATATTCAACTAAACGTTGTACTTTAAAAGTCTCATGGACTTCCTATTAATTTTAATTCACCCCTATTAGATTTAAAGAAATGAGTCCGACGCCAAGGCATCGGACTCATTTTTTCTTTATTGAGGTTAATCTATTATCCTACTTGATGGGATTCCTTAAAATAATCCGTTTTACTTTTTGGAAGAATCATCTTTGTTCACCATATCCTGATAGGTCGCCTGTTCGTTTCCGATCTTGACATCGGTGATAAAAACCTTCCGTTCTGTTACCGGACCAGGTTTCATTTCGCCGTTCTTCGACTTCCACTGCGGGTGGTAAATCCCTGTTTTAAAGTAAGGCGTACGTGCGCGCGAAGCATAGGCATTAGGACCTTGCACTTCCCACACAACTTTTCCATCCTTCCATATTTGCAGCAATCCGTCGTCCCCCGATGACCACTTTGCATGGATTACCCAAGAAGACCAAACTCCTTTTTGTACAAGTTCATCCAATGTTTTAGAATCGCGTTTAATATCCGAAGTAGGACCGAATGCACGCTGTATACTCCATCTGTCACCTTTTACTGCAATAGCTAATTCCGGAAAATCCCGATCCACTCGCTCACTGCCGAGTACAGCATGCCATTGCATGATAATATCATTACCACTTTCTGTGTCGAACACCCAATCTTGCGGGATATAAACCCGCGCTGTATACCATCGTTCGTGGAACCCTTCTTCGTATGGCTGTGCAATTTCCGAACGGAACTGTCCCTCAGAATGCGGAACAACGAACTGCACTGCTTTATGATCTCCTGTCATGCCAGGCGCATCTACTATATGTGCACGCTGCGTGATCGTATCAGTATCTAGTTTGGAGCGGTTTTCTGTGTCGTTAATCGCTACTTTCCATTTTTCTAATCCAGATTGAAAGTTATCTTCTAACATGATTGAGTCGTTTGTTTCCTTAAACTTAGACTTCTTTTCTTTTTTGGGGATATAGGGTTGAGTCACTGTCTCTTTTCTATCAACCAATACGATACCACCTACAAGTAAGCTGACAAATAGAACAAATAGAACAAGAATTTTTTTCATCTTTCGTTACACTCCATCTAGTTGATGTTTCTTTTGTATTTGATGGCATTAAAATCTCTTAAATTGAGGGTGATGTATAGTGCCCCTATTATGTAATGTCACCATAGCAACCGTCTCTAGTAATTTCACTTCCTCAACTCACTATACTGCATATGAATTCTATTTTCTGGTTTTTTGTCCACCGTATATAACACAATAAGGAATAACCATTCCAAAGGCTTCATGATAAGATAGCTAATGTCTGCAGACCATTTTGAATTGATATGCCTGCTAATTGGGTAGCCGTACCTGTCATAAAAGTTACGGATGGCTTTATGGAAGTTTGGAACATATTGTTCAAGAATGTTCTCAAATGCATTGGCAATTAGTAGCTGGCGGTTCACAGGGATTCTTACTCCACTTCTGATACCTGGCTTGACCAATTTTTTATGTCCTCTAGCAGAGACCGTACACAAATAATGCCCGTCACCCGCCACTATCTCTGGTTTTGGCGCAGGGATATTCGAATAGTTGAAAGAGCTTGTTTCAAGGAACACACGATTGAACTACCCCCACTTATCGGCTACCGCCACTTGGAGTGGGGGATTCCAGTACCTCTTGCTCCGATGACAACAGGTTCCGAAACCTCCTCCGTTCAACAAGAGAAGTTCTCTATACCATCAATCCAAAGTATCCATAGATGACCCGTCTCTGCCCCTATGCAAGCAGACAAAAAAAGGTACGCCCTC
>NZ_JBALLY010000203.1:0-355 GCF_036963045.1 Bacillus sp. JJ864
TTCAAGTAACAGTAACAGCGACAGACAAATCAGGAAATACATCTAGTACAACAGTGACAGTAAAAGTAGTAGAAAAAGAGGAAGAAAAAGATACAGAAGCACCAGTATTAACACCAAAAGAAGGTGTGACAGTATTTGTAGGAGATAGCTTGAATGCTAGTGATTTAGTAAACGTATCAGACAATAAAGATCCAAATCCAGTATTAACAATTGGAGAATATAATACAAGTAATGCGGGTAATATTCAAGTAACAGTAAAAGTAGTAGAAAAAGAAAAACCAGAGGAACAGAAACCAGAGCAAAAACCAGAGAACAGAAACCAGAGCAAAAACCAGAGAACAAAAACCAGAGCAAA
>NZ_JBALLY010000203.1:480-3124 GCF_036963045.1 Bacillus sp. JJ864
ACCAGAGCAAAAACCAGAAAATAATGTAGATGTAAAAAAAGATACAGCTACAGTGTAAAATGTTGAAAAATCCTTCCTAATTAACTTAGGAGGGATTTTTTTGTCTCCCCTTCTCCTTCACACAACAAGGGCTTTTCTCCATGCAAAAGACAGGTAGTATTTTTTTGAGAAAAAACACTCAAAAAAATCTCCACCTTCCCGTTGGGCTTTTTAGCATTCCGAAATTCAGGGGGGTTTTTGCTTCGCGTCAAGCCGACATACCAAAAACTAGGTTGTTATGGTTATCGACTTGTACTATCCAGTATACCCCCCTGAAACGCCAGAGCTTCCGTCCTAAGCTTTTGTTCCTGTTCTATATATTTATGACACTATAAGGGGCTAGCCCCTCGCTACGCTTCACCCCAGTCCCTAGCCTTCCACCCAAAAACAAGGGGAAAACATAAAATCTTTTAAACATAAAACATCTAAAAATCGAACTATACCATAAAAAGGTAATAGATTCTAAGCATAGAATAAATATATATATATAGCGTTAGATTTATATCTATATCAAAATCTATACATAATTATGTAATTTGAGATCTAGAAGGTGGAATTTCGAAAAAACTTTATACGATTGAAAAATGTATAAATATATTTTAGGATCTGGATAATTACTAATGTGTACCTAATATATACCTAATGTTTATTGTATTAATATTAGGTATATGTTGAGGTTCTTTTTTTTGAAATAAATACATATTTAATATACATTCACTATACATTCAATATATATTATGGTATAATGTAATTAACCAAGTAAGGAACATAAAGAAAAGGAGTGTTGAAAATGGACAAATCACAACGATCAAGTAATTCTTGGACAGCAAAACAATTTAATAAAATGTTCGCGAATGGGACAATTAACTTTGATCATCCAATTCAAAGGAAGGGTGAACAATGGGATCATGAAACAATGTCGTTGTTAATCCATTCAATGGCTGAATGTTACCCAGTACCTCATTTGTTTGCTTTGAAAAAAGATGGAGTTTACAGCATTTTGGATGGTAAACAGCGAATGACTACTGTCTTTAATTTTTTGAATAATGGTTTTGCATTACATGAAGCAACACCAGATGTAAATGGTGTCGAAATAGCTGGGCTTACATTCGATGAACTACCAGAAGAAATTCAAGATGATGTGAAAGACTATCATATTGGTATCATTGCATTTGAGGGTATTACTTATGAAGAAATTGAAGAAATTTTCTTTAGATTAAATTCAGGTAAACCACTTTCTAATATTCAAAAAGCGAAAGCTAAATTAGGAATTGAACTTTCAGAGAAAATGGCATCGTTAACTTCACATCAATTGTTCCAAGAAAAAATTCAATTTACTAATACTCAAATTAAAAAAGAAGAGGATCTTAAAGTCATTACAGAATTTATTATGCTATATGATGAAGATTATGAAATGACTAACGCTGGTTTTACTCCGACAGAAGTTACAAAATATGTATTTAGTTTAAGGGAGCGACCAGAACAAACAGAAGAATTTATCAATGTATGTCAAAAAGTTTTTGATGCTCTTGATAAAATTATTGATGAACCAAATAAACAATTTTTAAAACCAACAAATTTACCAATGCTATTCAATGTAACAAGATATGCTCTTGAAAACAAAGTTTCACCTGTTACATTTAAGAATTGGTACGATGAATTTACAGAAGACTTAAAAGTGAAAAATGAAGATGAACAAACTAAGTGGGTTAAACAATATAAATCTTTTGGTGGTAATGGATCTAAAAAGCCAGAAAAGATTAAAGGAAGGGTTACTACACTTGTAGATTCATTGAAAGATTTTGTAAAAACAAATGGTCAACAAATTTCAATTGGAGATGAAGAATCAACAATTGAAGGTGAAGGAACAGAAGAACTAGTTGTATCTTAAATAGAATTTAAAGGCTTATAATGGCTTGGACAGGCGTTTCTAAAAACACTTTAATGGTTTTGTGTTATTGTAGGTTAAAAGTGTATATAGGCGATTCTAAGAAGTTTACATTATAAGCCTTTATTTCCATTCTATACAAATTTAATTAAAAAACATATAATGGTAAATGTAAAATATTAATATATCATGTAATAAATGAAGAAAGGTTGATATTCTAATGAAAAAAGCGAACAAAAAGTTAATCCCAGCTTGTGTTTTAGCAACAAGTATTTTAGTAGGAAATGTATCTATGGCTTCGGCTTCAACGTTTAGTACAACCGATCCATTAAAAGTACGTGAAGGTGCATCAATTGATAGTAAAAAAGTTGGACTATTACAATATGATTCAACAGTTGAAACCAATTCTATTAAAGATGGTTGGGCTAAAATTTCTTTTAAAGGAAAAGATGCGTTTGTTTCAGCGAATTATTTACATATTAAAGATGTGGATAATTATGATTTTACGGTAAATGGTAATGGAGTGCGTATTCGTACTTTACCAAATTTAGCGACTGGAAAAGTAATTGGTGCTGTAGATAAAGGATACAAACTAGAAGTTATTGAGCAAGATGATAATGGTTGGTACAAAGTAAAGTATAATAACCAAATTGGATTTATTACAAATCAATTTGTAACTGTAAATCAAAAAGGTGGATCAGAAGCAAAACCAGAGGT
>NZ_JBALLY010000204.1:0-2835 GCF_036963045.1 Bacillus sp. JJ864
TTATAACTATAATGGGAATTTAAAAGAAGCTATCACATTGATAGCTTCTTTTAAATTTTTTATTGCTGCAAGGTTTCATGCAAATATATTGGCATTATTACTAGATATTGAAGTTATACCTGTTATATACAGTAAAAAAACTTCTAATATGTTGAGAGATATTAATTTTAATCGTAATTTAATCCATATGGAAGAGCTTCATTTACAGCACGATGAAAATCTTATAAACCAATTAAGCCATAATAAAATGAATTTGGAATTCATATCAAACAACGCTAAAAATCAATTCGAAAAACTGAGTGAGTTCCTCGACATGGAGGCGTTTATAGTGGAGGGAGTATGAAAAAAAAGATTGTATTTATGGTGATAAATATGAATATAGGTGGGACGGAAAAAGCGTTGCTTAATATGATAACAGAGATACCGAAAAAAGAGTATGATATAACGATTTTAATGTTAGAGGAACATGGGGAGTTTTTAAATTCCATTCCTGAGGAGGTTCATGTTGAATATTTAAAAGGATATAGGAATATAAAAGAGATATTGAACAATCCTCCTCAAAAGGTTTCATTGAAATTTTTTAAAAGAGGAAAAGTAATAAAAGCTTTTAATATAGTGTTTTTACATTTATTATCAAAGGTTATGAAAGATAGAAGTATTTTCTTTAAATATATGTTACGTGATTATCCTAAGATGGATAATCAATATGATGTTGCAGTAGCTTATGCAGGACCTATGGACTTCATAAGCTATTTTGTTGTAAATAAAATAGTGGCAAAAAAGAAAGTTCAATGGGTCCATTTTGATGTTACAAAAATTTATTTTAATAAAATATTTTCATCTAAAATTTATAATAAGTTTGATAAGGTTTTTGTTGTATCAGATGAGGCTAGAAGTAAGTTAATTGGTATGATACCTTCTTTGAAAAAGAAAACTGAGGTATTTTCAAACATTGTATCCTCGAAATTAATTAATAATCAAGCAAAAGAAGGTAAGGGATTTTATGATAAGTATACCGGATTAAGAATATTAACAGTTGGTAGGTTGGCGAATGAAAAAGGGCAAGATTTAGCTATACGAGTATTAGCAAGATTGATTCGTGATGGATATAAAGTTAATTGGTATTGTGTAGGAGAAGGAGCCTCAAGGAAGAAATATGAAAAGCTAATAGAAGAATATCAACTAAAAGATAAATTTATTTTATTGGGTGCCGATTCTAATCCATATTCTTACATGAAGCAGTGTGATATATATGTACAACCATCTAAACATGAGGGATATTGTATAACACTTGCTGAGGCTAGGTGTTTACATAAAGCAATTGTAACTACAAATTTTACTGGGGCAAAAGAACAGATAAAAGATGGAAAAACAGGGCTAATTGTGAATGTGAACGAAAATGATATATATAAAGCAGTGAAAAAATTGCTAAATAATCACGGTCTATGTAAGGGGTTTTCTGAAAATTTGAAGGGAGAAAATTTTGATACTACATTTGAAATGAAAAAGCTATATAAGCTGTTTTAACTAAGTTAGCAGGGGGAATATATGAAATCTTCTGGGGAGAAAAAAAGAGTTGTATTTGTAACTAGGAGAATGATTATGAGTGGGATAGAGAAGGCGTTAATTTCTATACTAGAGTCTATGCCAAAAGATGAGGGCTTTAATGATAAATTTGATGGCATCCGTATACTTACAGTAGGAAGAATAACATCACAAAAAGGTCAAGATATTATACCCCATATCCTAATGAAATTAAAATCTAAAGGTTATAACATTAGATGGTATTGTATAGGAGATGGTGAAAGTCGGCTCAAGCTAGGAAGTATGATAAAAAAATATGATTTAGCAGAATATTTAGTCCTATTAGGAACAAAGAATAATCCTTATCCCTATATAAAACAGTGTGATATATATGTGCAGCCATCAAGGCATGAAGGGTATTGCATTTCACTAGCTGAGGCAAGAGCATTAAATAAACCGATTGTAACGACTGATTTTGTTGGTGCTAGAGAGCAGATTGAAAACGGTCAAGATGGGTTGATAACAAGATTTGATGAAAGCACAATTTATAGTGCAATAGAGAAATTAATTAGTAATAAAGCTTTATGTGCCATGTTTAGAAGCAACTTAAACAAAAAAAGTGTCAATACCACAGCAGAAATTAATAAAATATACGATTGTTTAAGTTAAATGAAAGGTAGCTATTAAAATGAAAAGTCAACTCAAAGCGGGTGCAATATTATCATATGTAGCGATGTTTATTAATAGCGCCATATCAATAATATATACACCTATTATGTTGAATTTGCTTGGGAAATCAGAGTACGGTCTATTTAGCTTGGCTACGTCTGCAGCAGGATATGTAGGAGTTTTAAATTTTGGATTAGGTAATGCAGTGATCAGATATACTGCAAAATATAAAGCACTTAAAGATGAACAAGGGTGTTCCAATTTATATGGAATGTTTTGTGTTATGTATGGTGCACTAGGGATTGGAGCACTACTACTAGGCTTAATTTTGACAGTAAATGCAGACAGAATATTTTCGAATTCTTTAAGTATAGATGAGGTTAGTAAACTTAAAGTATTGATGGTAATCATGGTAATAAATATTTCTATAGGAATAGGATTAGGTTTTTTTAGCGTCGTTGTATTAGCGTATGAGAGATTTATTTTTCAGAAGGTGATAAGTATAGTTAGTTCCATAGTAAGCCCACTTATTATGCTACCTATTCTTATGATGGGATATGGATCTGTGTCTATGACAATTGTAACGACTATACTTAACTTTATAGTAATTTTAATGAATATATATTATTGCTTTAAAGTTCT
>NZ_JBALLY010000205.1:0-7558 GCF_036963045.1 Bacillus sp. JJ864
TATTAGTTGAACCAATCGGACTTTTACGGGCGGTTATTCCTTCCCTGTCTCCTTTGTATATCTCAAAGTCTTGAAGTGAGGATTCTATTGTCCATAAAGAGTAAGATAAAAATTTGCAACTAAAAGGTGATAATTATGCCAATATGCAGTATATGTAGAGATGATAAACAATGTATAGAACAATATGTAATTCCAGAAGTGTTATGTGGATACTACTATATCAACACTGTGTGTGAAACATGCCATGAAAACGTACTAGCAAGTATAGATCGTCTATTAATTAGCCATAAATTAATCCAGTATAAAATAGATCAACTTAAACATCAAATTGACTCTCCTCTTCTTCTAGATATATATGATGAAGAAGAATATGCAAATGAAGAAACAGAAAGTGATGAGTTCCAATTCTCAAATTCTCTCATTATGAAACTATGTAAAAGGCACGATATCTCACTTCATGATGAAATATGGAAAGAAGAACGAGTAACAAAGGTTGCGGGTTCTATTCAACGTGAATTACTCCTTGATAACCGCAAATATAAGATGAGTTTATTGAAAATGGCTTACTTATTTGCTGTAAATACAATAGATGGTTATTTACATGATCCTGATGCAGTAGTTATTTCTAACATTTTATCTAACATCGATTTCATTGAATTAAAAGATAGAAATATTGTACGAGAGTTAAGCAAAAGTTCATTATGGAACACTTTAAATACTGATTGCGAAAACCACTATTTCATTTTACTAAGCGACAAAGATGGATTATTTTGCTTTATTCGCCTTTTTGATGTGTTTGATGTCGTTGTTCATCTATCTAAAAAAAGATACAGTCTTCCGTCACCAATTGTCGGTGTAAATGATGCAATTAACCAAGTATTTTATACAAAAAGTTTAAAAGATTATATGAATGGATTATTCAAGCCAACAAATGGAATTCAATATTAAAGAATAATCGATAAGCTTTCAAAAAGGAGAACGTACGCTCTCCTTTTTTATATAAACAAGATTGTGCTATAATAACAATGAAAAGAGCGATACAATCACATAAATAAACTAAATTAGCATATAAATAAAAAAAGACTAGCGTGCGGCAACACACTAGTCCCATATAACTCAGCAGAGTGGATTATTCATTATCCTATTTGTTTCTCATGAATTAGACAACCCACCTTCTATTGGCGTAGAGTGGGTTGTTATTTTTTGAGCTTGTCGATTAATAATACGACGAACGTTAGCAATGCAACGAGAAAAAGACCGCCTTGCAAAAGCAACGAAAGTTCACTCAATTTATCACCTCCCTTCACTTAGAGAAGTGATAATAAAACAACCACTCTGACCATGAGTTACTCTTTCATTTTATCATAATTTTCATTTCTTTACGATGAAAACCGGCAAGCTTTATACTTGCCGGTTATTTTATTGTGTTGAGAAAAAACAAATATGACATACTAAGAAAAAGAAGGTAGTCATATGTGGAACTGGATAAGAAAAGGAATAAAACAAATAACTCTATTAGCTCTCATTGTTCTTACGGGAGGAATAATTTGGCTGTATGCTACAAATTCCGGTCATAAACTGCGCGAAATGATAGGAGGATCTATTCTGTCATCACAGCACCCACAATTTGCAAGATTACTCTTGTCGAAAGATGAGATCCATCAATTAGAAACCGCTATTTATGCACCGCCAACACAAAAATCAAAACTTCCTAATTTTTTGTATTCCCGTAAAAAACAGCCTTTATCAGTAACTGTGGAAACAATTGAAGATCCGCACTTCACAGCAAAAATTATGAAAATAAATGACCCAACTACCATTCATTTAATAAGTACGAAATATTATGATCAAGGACAACCGTTATCTGATCTCATCGAACAAAATGGAGGTATTGCGGGTATCAACGCTGGAGGCTTTAAAGATCCAGGAGGTGTTGGACGTGGTGGACAAATTATTGGGATTGCGCTTTCTGATGGTATGATTCGTTCAGAGCCTGGATTTAGTCCAGACGCACGCAATCTTATTTGCGGATTCACTAAAAGAGGGCAATTCATTACAGGAATGTATTCTATAAATGAGTTAAAGCGTATGAGCGTCTCGCAGGCCGTAGCATTCGGACCGCAGTTGATTGTAGACGGGAAAAATATGGTGACTGATCAAGTTGAGGACGCATTTGGCTGGGCACCACGAACAGGCATCGGACAAGATGCTCAAGGGAATGTCATCATGATAGTAACAGACGGAAGGTTTTATTGGAACAAGAACCATCGCGGTGCTTCCATGAGAGATATGGTTTCCCTTTTTAAAAAATACGGATGTATAGATGCGTTTGCCCTAGACGGCGGAGGTTCCACAACGATGGTTTATAAAGGAAAGTTACAATTAAAACCAGCAACCGAAACGTCTGTCGGAATGCGCTATCTTCCAAATGCATTTGTAATCATTCCGAAAGAATAAGCATTACGAAAGAATAAGCATTACGAAAGAATCCTTACCCGCCGAGCATTTTATTTTTCGGCTTGTAAGGATTCTTAGCTGATCGGCTTTTTATGATTGATGACTGATTCTCTCTTGAACCTTATTCAATACTGTATCATAAAACGCTCTCTCATCATCCACATTGATATGAACTTTTGTTACTGTTTTTTGAAATCCATAAAACATAGTTGCCTGCATTGGCTTCACTAACACGATTTCGAGTTTTGCTGGTTCTTTCATAAACTCGTTTACCGTCGCATCAAAAATTTGCTTTTGTTCAATCTTAGAAGGTAATGCCCCTTTATTATGATGTAGGCTTTCAATATTACCAAATGGTACGATAAGCTGTTTCGTCAAACCAACTTGTAAAATAAGCTCTTTATCAGTTACAACATAGGGACATAAACGAATTGCTTGAATTTCTGCTAAGAAAAATAGCACTGCGTAAATATTTAAGATTAGTAGAACCCATGCTACAATCGGATTCCATTGATGAAGAAAATAATGAAAACCGATAGATTCAATTAAAGTTGCATGTATGAGCATAATATAAAATGCGATGGCACCTGTTTTTTTATGGTAAGTAAACATATTTGAACTTGTATTTACTTTTTTACGCCAAGAGAATAACGCGTAGTATAACAACTTACACTCAGATAACAATACATTCACAGCGACTCTTTTGGTTATGGAATCGTACACTGCTTTTTCAATTGCATATGAAAAAGATGGATATGCGAGCCTGTATTTCTTATAAGAGCGAATAATCGCAGGTAGTTTTCTTGCTATTTTATAAAAAAGATATAGCTCTAAGCAAAGAAAGGCAATTTCCCCAGCTACTAATACATATGTGATAAACGAAAAGGATTCAAAATACGGATTTGGGATAATAAATCTTGCAGCAATGTAACCTGCAAGTATAACAGAAAAGATGTATTTTAGTGAATATCGCTTTCTTATAATTAGTATGTAAGTAACGATTGGAATAGTGAGTACAAAATCAAATAGTGAACCAAGTGCTACTCTGCTTGGTAAAGGCGACATGATTGGTAGCGCATAAACAAGAATATTCGAAAGGATAATCAAACTCGTAATAGCGAACCAGATTAACCATCGTTTCTTCGATATTGCATGATTCATGTAATTATTCCTTTTTATTTAAAAATTTCATTTAAATGCTCTTTGTAAAATGTAATTGCTTTTTCATATTTTTTTACCCCTTCCGTCTTCACTACTACATCCAACAGCAATTTCATCGCATCTTCATGAAATTGTACATTGTACATTGCTAGGGATAAAAATACTTTCATTGCATCATCATCTGGATAACGTTTCATTCCTGCTTCTAATGTAGCAAGAGCTTTATCATATTCTCCAATACACCGATATGTGCTACCTAAACCGACATAAGCACCTCGCAAACTTTCCCCTTCTAATCCTAGTTCAATAGCTTTCTCGTAATACGGAACGGCTTCCGTTTCCATTCCCATAACATCATGTGTGCATGCACATTGATATAAGATTTCTGGATTTTGAGTAGAGGTTGTTAAACGTAACAAGATTTCTCTTGATTCAGCAAATTTTTTCTCATTACGCAATTGAATCGCTTTTTTTAATAGATTTTCCATCTTCTCACCCTACAGCATGTATTTTTTCTTCACTATTAATAATAAAGAAAAACTCGTTCTTTTTCAGAATAGATCATCGCAAGTTTACTGATAAGACTTCTTGCTGTATTTTCTTTATCTCGACATACTTGAACTTCACTATCTTTAGAAAGAATATAGTGATTTGTTTCAGAGGTATATAGTGCATGAGAAGCATTTGCAACTATGAAATCTGCATGTGCACCTTCCATTCGGATTTGTGCTCTCGATATTAATTCTTGTTGACTTATACCACTCTCTAACTTAAATCCAACTAACACAACAGCCGGATCCCATTGTTTAATTTGAGGTAGTACTTTTGGAGCTTTCTTAAAATGAATAACTGGCGGCATCTCGCTTGATAACTTTCCTGATTGATCCATTACATTTCCTTCGTAATCAACAATTTTATCAACAATCCAATCCGAGCCAGCAGCCGCCATAATTACAATATCTATCTTTTCACTTGTAATTATTTGTTTCATTTTATCTTGTAAATCGATAATTCCTTCAAATAAATGAGAAGAAAGATTATGAGTCTCTTTAGGTTTTTCTGCAAAATAACCATGTAAATATATAACAGAAGCCCCGGTCTTCAGCGCTTCTTCTGCAAGAAGCTTTCCCATTCTTCCTGTCGATAAATTCGTATGCCCACGTACTTCATCCCATTTTTCTAAACAACCACCACTTGTTATGAGTACCTTTTTCCCTCTCATGTTCCCCATCCTTTAATTACATATTTGCTTCGTTTGTTTTTGAGTTAAAAACCATTCTGTTCCAAAATCAACGGTTTCTCGTTGCTTCATTAATTTACATGATGCGTTTCCTATTTTCCCTAATATAACCGATCCAGTTTCATCAAATGCTTTTCCTAATGGTTCAAAATCATCAGAATCATAGTCAAACTCCTCATACTCTTTCCATTTGCGAACTTCATTTTCGATAATCGGTGCTCCCATTTGAACTTTTTCTCGATATTGCGAACGAACTTCCGATAAATGAAGTGATGTATTCGAATCATGATCCACTCCGATTAATAAAATATAACCATCTAAATCATATATTTTTCCTAAAGGTGACTGTTCCCCAAAACTAGGAGCAAGGATGTGACCATCAATAATTTGTTTTGCGTGTTTCCCCCACGCTGCAAAGCTATGTAACGGATGATTACTTCTTTTTGTATTTGGATATGTCCGAAAACACTCCACTACTTTCCCCATACTTCGCGTTGGTGTTGTTTCCGGATGAAACGGTGGTACATTGTCACGAATAATTTCCCACCAACTTTCTGGGACAGGTGGCATTTGCCAATTTTTCGGATCAGATAGATCACTCGTTTGAGTCGGCATAATAATCGTTCCTTCTTCTGTAACCACTTCCATTAAAGCTTCTACTACAGCCAAAGCCCCTCCACTTACCCAACCAATTGAACTAAGGGACGAGTGTACAATAACATCCATTCCTTCTGTAACACCTAATTTTCGTAAATCGCTTACAATTGTATGAATTGTGTTTGGCATTTTTGTTTTGGAAATTAAATCGTTTATATTCATAACAAATCCCCTATTTCTCCTACTAGAATTTCTTTAATCTACCATTTATATATTATCATATTTTTCTTAATTTTTAATCTAAAAAAGGAACTACTTTCCATCATCCATTCTTTATCCTTAAAAACAAAAAAAGATGACCTTAAAAGATCATCTTCTCATGTTGTTATTTTTCCCTCTTTTTTCTCCATAACCGCCGTAAAGCTATGTAAAATCATCCCTACAACAACAAGACTCATTCCAAGCCAAGACAAGGTTGATGGAAATGGGGCTGATAATAATATTAATTCACCAAATAGCGCAAACAATACTTCACCAGACTGCGTCGCTTCAACTGTTGCTAATTTTTGCGGATCATCTTTTACAAGGTCCGTCGCAAAAAAGAATAACATAGTTGCAATAAGACCTGAGCTTATTGCAACTATCAAACATTGTAGTACTTGATCTGATGCCGGTAACCCAACCGTTACAATTCCATATCCAGATAAAAGAAACCAAAAAGGTAAACTAGCCAACGTCATACCTAACACTCTTTGAAATACATCCAATTCGCCGTTACACACTTGCATCATTTTACGATTACCAAGCGGATATGCGAACGCTGCAAGCATCACTGGTACTACACATAAAATAGTTTCTTGAATTCCAAGTGACGATACATGCTCTATTTGCATTACAGAGACTCCCATTAAAATGACGCCGGACATCGCCAACTCTTTTAACGGTATTTTATTATGTATCACTTGATTCGAAAAAAATGGTGTTAACAAAACACCCGCAATTATTGTCATTTGCCAAGTTGATGCGACGAGCCATCCTGGTCCATAATCCCCAGCAAAGCTCAATGGTGCATAAAACAGTCCAAAACCTACAACGCTCCATAACAACCATTCAGCTGGTTGTTTCTTCATATATTGAATAAGCTGCTTTACATTCCCTCTATACATAACAATGATTAGTAATAGCGGAACCGTAAAGAAATAACGTAAAGATGCGCTCCAAATCCAGCTTCCTCCTTGTAAATCCATTGCCCTGTTTAACACAAAAGTAAACGCAAAGAAAAAAGAAGCCAGTACTCCTAATAAAATCGCTTTCATGTATAACTCCTAGTGACATTAAATTTCTTATAAAAATAGAACCATATATTCTTCATCTCGATACACTTCATCCATTTTCAATGCCCTTTTTTCTAGACCATACGATTCAAATCCAATTGATTGGTATAATTTTTTTGCTACAATATTATTTGAAACAACTGATAAGCTAATTTGTTCTATATTTAACTGCTTCGCTTTTTTCACGACTTCATTTATTAAGTTACGTGCATACCCTTTTCCTCTACTTTGAGCACTTACATACATTCCAACAATATGCCCTTTATGACGAAGTGCTGCTCTTGATTCTGTTAATAATGTGACAATCCCTACTAACTTATTACTCTCATCAAAAGCACCAAATGTATAGCTATGTTCCCCTTGTAAATTTTTGATTACTTCTTGAATTGGCTCTTTCTTTTTGATTGCTTCTTCATATGTAGTAACATAAGCTTCTGGATTTTTTTGCAGTGCTTCTAAGCGTATATCCCAATAATTTTCTGCATCCACTTCAGTTAACATTCTAATCATCTGACTACATCCTTTCTTACATATAAAATAAACGACAGCCCTTATACAGATTCTACCAAATTAGATTTTTCCTTTATATCTATTAAACGACATTTTGTTTACATAATAGTATTATATGTATCCATTACTTCTGTAATGAAAAAATACGAAGTACCTCATCAACTTTATTCATAGTAGCATCACTTAACTGAACATTTTCAGTTTGATAAAAATGATATGCCTTTTGTAAACCGTTATACAAATTTATTTGTGGTACATA
>NZ_JBALLY010000205.1:7607-10978 GCF_036963045.1 Bacillus sp. JJ864
CATAGTATAAGTAACATTACGGAACGGAAAAAAATTTCGTGTTGAAATGCCAGGATTTAATACTGTTTCATCTATTTCCACAGTATGCGCTTCTCTTCCTACGATTTGACTCGCTGTATCGATGAGTGTCTTCCATGAAATATCTTCTGGATATGACAAATTATAAGCTTGTCCATTAGATTGTTCTGAACCTATTACACTTTCCATCACTCGAACGACATCATCAATGTGCACAAATTGCACTGGCCCCACATGTTTTGGAATTGGAATCGTAAGTTTTTTTGTCAAGCGATCAAATATGTACGCTTCTCTATACAAATTATTTCCTTCACCATAAATATACGAAGGTCTAAGAATAGTAATTGGAAATCCTTCTTCTTTATGTATGGAAAATAAATAATCTTCCGCCTCTTTTTTATCAAGTCCATATTGTCCCCAATTATAATTTTCTGCTCGCTCAAAATTCTCAAATAACACTTGAGTAGAAGGGGCATAGACTGCTCCTGAACTACACAATACATATCGCTTTAATTTACTTTTATCTACATTATCAAGCAATGTTTTTACATGATTCGTATGATAAGCCGTAATATCAAAAATATAGTCATACTGTTTATCTGAAATATTTTTCTGTATATCTGATGAAACATTACGATCTCCGATAAGATGTGTACATACTCCTTTATATGCAATTTCTCGTGTTCCTCTAGTGAAAATATCTACTTCATATCCTTTTGAGATTAAAAATTTTGCTAACGCTGCACTAACAAACTGCGTACCACCCATTACTAATATTTGAACCATATATATTTCCTCCTTTAACCAGAAAATCTATTTTTATAACTCTAATTCATAGTTTTTCATAACAACTTCCATATTAAAATTTCTCATCATAAATTTCTCTGGTTCTGTAATTTTCTCGAATCCATATTGCTCATATAACATGTGAGCATCCTTTGTAACTAACATAAATCGTGTTCCGTTAAGCTTGGGATGCTTTACAATCGTCTCTATTAACCACTTACTTAATCCTTCCCCTCTATAAGCGGGCAAAATAAAGACATCTGCCAACCAAGAAAAGCGCACAAAATCTGTAACAACTCTTGCAAACCCAATTTGTTGATTCGTTTCACTTTCATATACACCATAACAAAGCGGTGAGTTTTTAATTGCTTCGGCAACTAATTCTTTCTGTATTCCTTTTGCCCAGTAGGAATCATTGCTAAGAAAATCATGTATGATATCGACTTGCAGCAAATCTTTATTAGTTGAAATATAGTAATTGTTATTTTTTTCTACGTATAAGGCAGATTCCTTCATTTCAAATTCCTCCTTATTTTACAAAGACAAAGGTAAATGCAGTTGTTTCCGAATAGTATCTAAAAACTCTGGTGTATATTTCAGCGTAATAGAATAGGAATGTTGCACAAATTGTATTGTGTCTTCTTTTTTATTTACGTTTTTGATAAATTCTAGATTCGGAGTTCCAAAGGTGATGTTCATTTTGGGCATTAAGGCTTTCATATTAATTGGAATCCATGGCCTTCCTTCTTTCACAACAACTGCATGTGCAGTTCCTCCAATTACAAAATTAAATATATCTTGATCATCCATCGTCTTCATTTGCAATGTTTGTTTCAGCCATTCACGAAACATAGGAACAGAAGAAACTGGAAATCCCACTTCTCGAACATACATAACTTGTAAAGGACCATTTCTTTGTAAAACCTCTTCTTTTATATATTTGTGTGAAATAATCTCAAGAATATTTCCATCACCGTCTTTGAAATATACAGCTTTATTTATCTTAGAGTGATGCGTAACTTTTTCTCCTTGTTTATCTTTTTAAATTTTGACACCCGATTGTGTGAGCCACAATGCAATTTCATCAAACAGAGAGTACGGCACTTGAAAAGCAAAATGAGTTGGCACAATTGGTTCTAATATTTCTTTAAAGCTAATGGTTGTAAAAGGCGTAATTTGAAATTGAACGTACGTTTCTGTTTGCTCTACAATCGGAAATTGCAGTATATCAGCATATACTTGCTTTGCACCTTCAATGGATAATGTTTGTAATTCTATATCTGAAAAATGTGTAATCATATAGTATCCCTCACAATGTCTATTTACTACTAGTGTATAAGATATACATAATAAAAGAATCCACTTAAAGAGGGATAATGTATTTGCTACTTTTGTAGTATAGGCATGTTTACTGATAGATCTTCTCCTTCTATTACAATAGCCATTAAACCGGTATTTGTACTTGTCTCGTGATTTTCCCCCTTTTCCCAAAAAGCTGCTTGTCCCGCCTGAATTAGAATCTTTTCTTTATTTTCCCCACACACATATCCTTCTCCTTGTACAACTAACAAAAGTTGATTCGTCACCGCTTCATGATAGCCAACAGCTCCATAAATTCTTCTTTTAACATACTAAAACGATACCGATCAACAAATTCTCTGTGTCTTAGTCGATCTTTTCTCATTAATCCTTCACATACAAACCCAGCCCGTTCATAACTTTTCATCGCTTTCGTATTATCTGCATCTACTCGCAGCCAAATTTTTTCTAAATCGAACTTTTCAAAGCCAATTTGCAGCATTTCATATAAAGCAGCCATTCCGTATCCTTTTCCCCAATATCGTTTATCTCCAATCGCAATTCCTAGCTCTGCATTTTTATTTGTTCGATCAAAATTTTTCAAATCTACCCAGCCGATATGCACACCATCTTCGGAACAAATTGCTCTTTGTTCATAACCATTTGTTCGTTTCATACACATTTCAATCCATTTCCTTGTATCTTCACGTGTAAATGGTGGATATTGATCTGGAACTACTAGGTGACGTGTTACTTCTTTATCTAATGACCATTGATAACGCTCTTCTATATCATCTAATGATAATTCTCTTAATTGAATATTCGGTAAATTTTTCATGTAGTCATTCCTCATTTTTTATATGTTTGTACAATTAATTCTCCTATATTTTTCAGTACTTGTTCTAGTTGATACCACTCTGTATTTTCACCGTATGCTCGAACAAGTCCAATACAAAATAACACTCGATCTTTTGAATATAAATAACCAACATCATTACAAACTGTTTCAAGCCCACCAGTCATATGTAGCCATTCATATTGATTAGAGAATCGAAAACCATCTGGGTCTTCTTGTTCTTTTAAAGATTCGAAGATAAACGTATTCTCTTTTTCGTACTGATATAAGAATTTCATGAACTGAAATACACTTGCTGGTGTTCCACAATTTTGAGTGATACTTGTATTATCCTTGTTTACGAGTATATTGAGTTTCCTATACTTTAATTCAATATTAATCTCTCTTATATCAAATTTTTCTAAAATAGAAT
>NZ_JBALLY010000206.1:0-2073 GCF_036963045.1 Bacillus sp. JJ864
TGGTTATCTTTTACATTCTATGTTTATATAAATTATATTTAGTTTTGATTAGAGAGGATTTCATTTATGTACAATCATACATACGAACAATATATGGATACAAATGAGGTAAAAGAATATTTACGTATTTCAAATTTCACATTTAAGAAATTAATGAAAGAAAATAAATTGACGCCAATTAATAAAGACACGTGGCGATTAGATGGAAGTTTTTTGTTTCAAAAAAATCAGGTTACTGCATTACAATCGCAATTACATATAGAAGGAATGACATTAAACCAAGTAAGTAAACAGTTTCATATTAGTATGTATCAATTATGGAAATGGATTGAAGAGGGAGAGTTATCGTATACAATTCAAATGCATAGAAACAAAGAAACAAAGTTTGTTCAAGAGGGCGATGTAAAGAATCTGGCTGAAAAATCAGATGATTCTAATAGTCTTTATACATATTCTCGAAAATATAATGTTGTTTTATTTCAAAAATTTATACAAGGGAATACAATTGCGCGCATAACCGCTATTCCAAAAAGAGGAGATATTATCGTAACAGATGAATTTGGAAATGAGATGACATTACAGCTGTCAAAAGAAAGCGGCTTTTTAGCAGCGTATCAATTATCAGACAGACCGAGAAGTCACCATCAAAAATTCGTGAAGTTTCGTTTTTTGAAAACACACAATTTACGAAGTGATATGTTCCAGCGAATTGATTTTTTATTGCAATATGTCTCACCACGTAACCTTCGAATTTCTGAAGAACACAATTTCTGGATTATTGAAATTCGCCAATCGCTCATTCAAGTTCCTATGCAAATTCAACAAGAGTGGATTGACTCTCTTATGCCTTATATAATAGAAGGGAAATTAGTAAAACGGCCAAATAATAATATTTACTTAGATAGCAATAGTGTTACGAAAAGTGTTGTACTATCTTCATCAGAGTATCAATCTATCTCAAACATTGTAACGGAAGAAAAGATGTCAATTGAAGAATTTATTACTTCTGCAATTCGTGAAAAATTAGATCGCCATACAATGAAATACTAAAAGGCTTATCATGTTATTGATAAGTCTTTTTATATACAAAAATATACAAAATATCTTAAAAACGACCTTTCAGATTCTTTTTTAAGAGAAGATAATCTATAAAGTAATATGATAAGGTTCGACTTATATAAAGATCCGAAAAGGGACTTATAGAAGTCTTAAATTGATTTGGTTATATTTTGAAGTAAATTCGTTTACATATAGTTTACATAATAATTTTATGATCTAAATAATTAAGTAGAATAGATAACATTTCTTTATACATCTTATAAAGAAAATGTTATGTGATTATCCTGCTAATACATTTAATATGAATGATATATATGGAGGGATAACAATGAATATTCAAATTGTGTTGTTTGATGGATTTGACGAGCTAGATTCGATAGGGCCTTATGAAGTATTAATACGTGCAAATGAGTTTGGAGCAAATTTCGATGTGAAAATGGTTTCAGTACACTTGAATTCGGTAACTGGTTTTTATGGTTTAACAGTTAAAGTAAATAATTTTCTTAGTGAAGATAATTGTCCAGATATTTTAATCGTGCCAGGTGGCGGATGGAACCATCAAGGTGAGAAGGGAGCACGGATAGAAGCAGATAAAGGTGTATTACCTAAATGGATTGCTAAGTTTTATGAGAAAGGATCTATTATTGCTGGTGTATGTACAGGCGGAATGCTAATGGCTGTTTCAGGCATAACAGCAGGACGGAAAACAACGATGCACCATCTTGCGCAAAAAGAAATGGCATCATACGGCTGTGAAGTACTGGGTGCTAGAACTGTTGATGATCATGATATTATTACTGCAAGAGGAGTAACATCCGGCATCGATTTAGCTCTATGGATTATTGAACGTTTTGTAGGTTCTGAAGTAGCGAATTCCGTTGAAAGAAGACTGGAATATGAAAAAAGAGGTACGGTATGGAGAAGAAATAAGTAAGTTTTCAAGAAAATCAGCCCTTCATTATAAGTGCTGCTTTTTTATTTATCCCACTAATCATCAGCTAAAGAAAATGAAAA
>NZ_JBALLY010000207.1:0-155 GCF_036963045.1 Bacillus sp. JJ864
AGCTGGTGGTTGGTGTGAATCAGTACAGAACGAAGTATGAATTACCCCCTTGAGCTTCTTTTACGAAACAGTTGGAGTAGTGAAAGACGGTTACAGACCGTTATATCTGCAAAGTGGTGAAATGTTTTTTATTTCACAATTTAGGGTGGTACCGC
>NZ_JBALLY010000207.1:281-5120 GCF_036963045.1 Bacillus sp. JJ864
AGGGGCGTTTTTTATTTTCCAAAAAGGAGAGAAGTAGTATGCAAGTTTCGGCGGCCGGGGGAATTATTCGATATTGGCGTATTTTTTCAAATCATAGTAAAACATAACAGCTAAGGAGGATTTATTATCATGATTACAAAACGAGCGTCTATTATACTAACAGCTCTTATCTTTTTATGTATCGGTTTTAGCGTCATTCAATTACAAGTTATGCCTCATATTCCCATTTTATTTGGGATTGTCATATTACTAGCATTTGGATTCATAAAGAAAATACCATGGTCTATAATGGAGAACGGAATGAAAAATGGTATTTCAGCTGGCTTACCATCTATTTTTATCTTTTTACTTGTCGGTGCATTAATTAGCGTTTGGATTGCTGCTGGAACGATTCCGACATTAATGGTGTACGGTTTTCAAATTGTTTCACCTAAAATTTTCTTACCAACAGTCTTTATTGTCTGTTCTATTATCGGTACGAGTATTGGTAGTGCCTTCACAACAGCTGCGACAGTTGGAATTGCTTTTATGGGAATGGGAAGTGCTCTTGGATACGATGCGGCATTAGTTGCTGGTGCTGTTATTTCTGGATCTTTCTTTGGAGACAAAATGTCACCTCTTTCTGATACAACAAACTTAGCACCTGCTGTCTCTAAAGTAGATATGTTTGATCATATTCGAAATATGTTGTGGACAACTGTACCTGCATTTGCTATTTCACTCGTTATTTTCTTTATTCTTGGGAAAGGCACTTCTGGACAACTTCAGTTTGCCTCTTTCACAGAAACATTAGAAAAACATGCAACAATTTCGATCGTTACTTTACTACCGGTTCTTGTGTTATTTGTATTAGCAGTGAAAAAAGTTCCAGCTGTTCCTACGTTACTTGCTGGTATTATCTCAGGTATTATCATTCTATTTATTTTTACTCCAAATACATCTCTTACAAGCTTAATTAATATTATGCAAAACGGATATGTATCGCATACAGGTGTAAAAGATATTGATAGTTTATTAACACGCGGTGGATTACAAAGTATGTTAATGTCTGTTGCCCTTATTTTCCTTTCACTCGGCATGGGAGGATTACTGCAAGAAATGGGGATTATTAAACAACTTATGGCGGCTATCGCAAGCTTCGTCACTACGAGCGGACGTTTAATCTTCTCGACAGCAGCTACTGCAATCGGAGTTAACTTTTTACTCGGTGAACAATACTTATCCATCATCTTACCAGGTCAAGCATTTGCCGAAAAATACGATGAGCTCGGCTTAAAGCGCCGCAATCTATCACGTGTATTAGAAGATGCCGGCACGGTTATTAATCCGCTCGTGCCATGGGGAGTTAGTGGTGTGTTTCTCGCAAGTGTCCTAAACGTACCTACAATAAGCTACCTGCCATACACTGTTTTCTGTTTACTTTGTCCAATCATCACTTTATTTGTTGGATTCACAGGATTTGGTCTTTCATGGGAGAAAGAACATAAAGAAAAGTCCGCTGCCTAGCAGTGGACTTTTTTCTTTATTATTTATTTAATTTCTTTCTTCTAAATAATGCTATCGCACCTGCACCAATAAACGCAAGACCTGCTCCTAATGTCGTGAACACATTCGCCCCTGTATTTGGCAAGTTGTTGTCTGTTTTCGTTTGCTCTTTACCTGAATCTGCTGCCCCTGGCTTCTCTTCACCATTTTTATTATCTTCTGTTGTTTTCGGCTGATCTCCACCATTGTTATTATCTGTTGGCGTTTTCGGTTGATCAGTTCCATTATCGCCGCCATTTGGCTTCTCTCCACCAGTTGGTTCATCTTTTTTCGTTAAATCAATTGCATATTTTGCAAATTCATTTTCTGATGGACCAACGTAAGAAATATTGCCGTCTTTTGTTATATATTTTTTGGCATTTGGAGAAGAATCAAATGTAACATTCAATTTCTCACCAGCAATTGGTTTAAATGTCCAGTTTTTATCTGCTGTCGGATTAATCGTTTTGATTTTTTCCATATATTCTACAATAATTTGACGTGTTTCATTAGGAGACTGATAAATCACTTCCCCTTTACTTACACCTGGGAATGTTTTACTGCTACCACGGTAGTTATTCGTTGCTACAATAAACTCTTGACTATCCGTTACCGGCTTTCCATCAAACGTTAAGTTCACAATACGATTTCCAGCTTTCTCTCCAACATTTCCATCTTTGTCATATTTAGCAGGCTGCGTTACATCAATTTCATATTTCACGCCATCTATTACGTCAAAATTGTATGTTGGATAGTCAGTATTCACTAATTTTTGCTCATCTGTTGCGTTCTTTGGCTTTGGATTGATTTGATTAAATTGACCTGCAGACATTTCTAACCAATCTTTCAACTGAGCACCATTTACTTTCACCGCATATAATGTATTTGGATACACGTATAAGTCCGCAACGTTTTTAATAGCAAGCGTTCCCGCTGGAATGTCTGTATAATATGTAGCGCCGTTACGTCCACCTGCTTTAAATGGTGCACCTGCTGATAAAATTGGCAACTTTTCAAATTTCGTACCCTTCAGCTTCTGCTCTGTATACCACTTTTGTGCATTCGTTACAATTTGAACAGATGGATCATCTTGTACAAGCGCAAAGTAACTATTAATTGGCGCTGTCGTTTCGCCAACCGATGTATTTACATATTCAATTGTTCCATCATGTTCTGCTTTTATTTCATCAACAAGTCTTTGATCGGCTCCTACCGCCTTAGCCTTTTTATCTATAATCGGACTCAATTTTGGAATGGATTTTTCCTTTTGTACTTCCCATTTTCCGTCCACCTGCTTTAATTCCATATCAATTATTCCTAAATTATTTCCGAAAACACCTGGCATTACAACAGGAACACCATCATTATACTTCTCCGCTACTTCTGTATGAGAATGGCCCATCAGTACTGCGTCAACACCAGGAACTTCTGTTAAATAATACGATGCATTCTCCATTCCAGAACTGTAACCGCTTTTATCAACACCCGAATGAGCTAACGCAACGATAATATCTGCGCCTTCCGCTTTCATTTTCGGCACCATTTTCTTTGCCGTTTCTACAATATCTTTTGCTTTTACTTTTCCTTCTAAATTCGCTTTATCCCATCCCATAATTTGCGGTGGTACAAAGCCCATGACTCCAACTTTTATTTTCTGCTTATTACCAGCTTCATCTACTACTTCTTTTTCAAAAACATGATAAGGCTTAAAGTAATTTTTATCATTTTCTTCATTATCATCTTTATCATCTATATATACATTAGAGTTAATTACAGGAAACTTTGTTTTACTAATCACTTGATTTAAATAATCTAAACCGTAGTTAAATTCATGATTTCCAAGAGAGATGACGTCATACTTCATTAAATTCATCATACGATATAACGGATGCACATAGTTTGGATCTAAATTATCTTCTTTTTTTATTTTATTTGCCACATAATCACCAAGCGGCGTTCCTTGCAGTGCATCTCCATCATCAAATAAAACAGAGTTTTTTGCCTCTTCACGTGCTTTATTAACAAGAGTTGCTGTTTGAACTAATCCTACTTTATTATCTGTTTTTGTTTGATAGTAATCATAGTTCATTAAATTTACGTGAATATCAGATGTTTCTAATATTCTTAGTTTTACAGTACTGTCCTCTCCCTCTGCATATGCAGGTGTAGGCCATACTTGTGGAGCAATAACACCTAATGCAAGTGCAGCACCAGCCAACGTTTTTGTTGATTTCTTCACAAAAAATCCCCCTTATAACATAATCCCCAGTTATAAAATATACGATGGGATCAGTGTCCCTACTTCTTAATCACCCAACTTGCCAAGACATTAGTTGTCCTACTTCTTTTACAAGTTGGATAAATTTACCCCATCTGGAATTTATCATAACGAACAGACGTTACTATCGTCAACAAATTTTGACGTACTTCTACAAATTTTCTGTAAAAGCATTGTAAAATTTTCGTGAAGACGTAATATATCTTCCATTGCTTCTCATCATGAATATGATACAATAACCATTTATAAGGAGGATAACATAATGAAAAAACTTCTTTTATCTACAGTTTGTCTCCTCCTTCTTATCATTACACTTTTGTATTGTGACAAGAATAATGAGACGAATGTTCAAAAAGAATCCCCAGCAGCAATCGTTCCGCACTGGGTTGATACACAAACAGATGCGACACTTCATCATCTTGTCTTAGGCGATTCTCTTGCAAAAGGTTATGGATCTACACAAGGCGGGTATGTACAAGTTGCTTCTCATACATTAGAAACACAATTACAAAAACAAATTATCGTCGATAACCTTGCAATAAACGGCTTAACAACAGACCGGTTACTACAAATGGTACAAACCGAAGAAGTGAAGCAAAAAATAAAAGAAGCTAACATGATTACAATTAGTATTGGTGGAAATAACGTTTTACACATAAAGCGAGACGTCGGTGTAATAGAAGGAATGAAATTATTAAATGAAGAAAAAGATCATTTTGAACAAGATTTACAAAACATTGTAAAAACGATTCGTGCTGCTAATCCGAACGCACTCATCATTTTATCTGAACTCTATAACCCATTAAAACTGGACGATTCCATTGCTTCTTACGCAAATGTTTTCTTAGACAATTGGAACAAAACAATATATTCGATTTCAAAAGAAAACCAAACTTCACTCGTCTTACCGATCCGTAAATTATTACCAAGTGACCAAAAAGATTTATTGTATGATCAAGTTCATCCAAATGATAAAGGATATGAAATAATCGCAGAATCATTTGCACAACAAGTGTTGTCATATAAAGTGAAACTTC
>NZ_JBALLY010000207.1:5127-5615 GCF_036963045.1 Bacillus sp. JJ864
TTAGTTGAACCAATCGGGTCCTTACAAGCGCTTTTTCACCTTAGCTTCACAAAAAAATCATTCTATTTTTATAACATTATGTTTTTTTGTTACAATAAGAAGAGAAGGGGGCCTGTTATATGGATTCACGTGAGTGGGAACGCATCGTTGATCATCTTCTTTCGCTAGTACCTCTTTTTTATCGCAAGTTTATGCTTCCCGGAGAGTTCTCTTCTCAGCGACACATGCCACCATCACATACGCAGGTGTTATTGTTATTGCATGAGCGAGATACATTAGCAGTTTCAGAAATCGGCAAACGATTAGCTATTTCAAGGCCGAATATGACACCATTGCTAAATAAACTCATTCAAGAAGAGCTTGTAGAGCGCCATTATAGCGAAAAAGATCGACGGGTTATTTTAATGTCTCTTACAACCGAAGGAAAATCATTAGTCAATCAATACAAACAATTCCTTTTAAAAAAACTAAAAGAAAATTTACAAACA
>NZ_JBALLY010000208.1:0-11562 GCF_036963045.1 Bacillus sp. JJ864
TGTTACAAGATTATCTGCCGTATCTGAACCACCATTGCAGCGTTCGATAATATGATGCGTATGCAAGATACCACCTTTCTTCTTACAAATTTGACAGATGTAATTGTCTCTTGCGAATATATAATATCTCGTATTCCAAAAGCCAAAAGCATCTCCTTGTTGGTATCCGATTCCTTGTATATCGGGATTTTTTAGCTTTTGTGCATCAAATTTCCCTACTTCGACAATCACTTTTGGCGAAGGTAACAATGACTTGAATGTTTCAATCCAATGAATTTGGTTATCCACTCTACTTTGAATCGATGGCGGCAACCATCCTTCTTTCTTTTTTCGATTGAGAAAACGTGCTTTTCGATATCTTGTTTTTCGTTGTCTTCTACCTCTGCGTAATGTAGCTCTTAGTGTAAGGCTTTCTTTGACGTCTTGACGCAATTCAATAGTTCCTTTTGCTAGCACCTTGTCTTCAGTGCTAATCGCAATGCCGATATGCTTTGCTCCGCTGTCAACACCAATTGTGACAGGTTGTACCGCTTCACCTGTAGCATATTGTAATTGAATTGTAAACGGAGTATATCCAAGAATCTTTGCTTTTCCTTGTTTAAGAAGAAGACGCGCTTTGCGATGACTGCAAGGCATGAGCGGTTCTCCCCTTAAATTTTTGACAAACACACACATGTTTTGTCCCTCCTAAGAGTTTGTTTCCCTTCGCTAATGTTTGTAGGTGTTGGCAACTTCCTATAAAAGGAGGCTTGTGGTTGACCGTTCCTTCCCAATCAGAACTGTTACAGAGCCACCATAGAGCCAAGAACTAGGGAATCATTCTTGGGTATGCAACCTACGAACGTAGTCCATGAAAGACTGAAGCTAGACAACCAGGGCTTTTTTCAAGCCCCCACTTCAAAACGTGTTAGCGTTTAAGTGGTGGGTAATTGACAGAGGAATTAATATTGAATACCTCAGAAAATCGTAGTTCTACTTTATACTGTTCATATGACTCTCTCTTTCCACATTAAAGCACACTACATAATACATAAAATTCAGAAAATACATTATAATATATATATTCTATACAATAGAGGTGGTTATATGCAATTGTACTTTGAAGAATACGGAAAAGGAGACCCTGTTATTTTTTTGCATCCAGGTCTAGAAACAGGACAGACAAGCTTTCAAAATCAAATTGAATATTTCAGTAGACATTTTCGGGTTATTGTTCCTGATTTACGAGGTCAAGGGCATTCATATTCTGAAGACTTTACTGATTATTTAAAAGTCGCTGCACTAGATGTACTAGAATTAACTGAACATCTCAACTTAGCAACATTCAATATTGTCGGTGTCTCTTCAGGTGCTCTTATTGCTGTTCAAATGTTACAACTTAACCAACAAAACATTTCTTCCTGTACTCTTGCAGGTATTATGTTAGAAAAACCAGCAGAATGGGAGAAATTAAACAAAGAGAACGCACAACGGTTACAATCATTAATAAGGGAACCAAATACTATACACTATTTTAATCAACTTCATATGAAAAATAATTGGAAAGCACTCCTTGAAATTAGTTTTCATAGTAACTGGTATCCTTTTGAGCAAATTCAGCAATTAGAAGAGATAGAAATACCTACTCTATTAATCGTTGGAGCAAAGGCTGAATTTGATACAAAATATTTATTTTCACATTTCAACAATTCTACTTTTATTGAAAAAGCCGTCGTTCCTAAGGCTGGTCATCTAGTTCATCACGATGCTCCTAATCTCTTTAATATTATCGTCGAAGATTTTATACAGAGGAGCATTCTCGAAAAATAGAAAAAGCATGGCTAGAAATACCATGCTTTTTCTATTATTCATCTATTTTCCTTATTACAAAAACAAAATCCGTGAACGCTTGTAATGAGTTCCCTGGGCGGTAGTTCACTCCCTTTCTTCCATGTTAACTTTACTGTTTCGGAACCGTAATTGGCATAAATTGTTGTCATCAATTCATTTCCCCTTACTATAGGCAATTATTCAAAATGCCCTTCATACAACCTTACAATCTCCAAAGACTTATCAAACTCCCGCAATCTTTTCACTAAACTTTCCACTCCGAATATTTCTGTAAATGTATGACTGCCTACGATAAGATTAATCCTCTTAAACTGTGCATACTGAACTGTATATAACGTCTTTTCTCCTGTAATGTATGTATCGCAACCACTGTCCAGCGCTGCTTGAATATGATCAGTTGAATGACCTGCTCCAGTTATAATACCAACTCGTTTGACTTCCTTATCATTATTTTTCCACGCCTTCACCTTTTCACCGAGTTTATTCTCGACTCTTTCTACAAGCTCTGCAAATGGAATTGGATTTGTATATTCACCAACGCCAGGTAATTCTTCATCGTCACAAGAAGAATACGTTATCATTTCATCGATTTCGATTGTATGAAATAACGAAGTACAAGTTCCGAATTCAACGAAATCTAACGGTGAATGTACCCAAAAGTGATTGATGTTATATTCTTTCAATTTAGTTAGACAAGCTTCCTCCATTCCGTATAGAAACTCCCATGCATCATGATGTGTAATCATCATATCTACATTTTCTTTCTTTGCTTCTTCAATTGTCTCAAGCGTTAAATTTGTAGCATAACCAATCTTATGAAAATGTTCGTTGCTTACGTTTGTGATCCCAAACTGATCGCCGTACTTACGTAAATGTTCTCCAAATAGTTCTTCAATGTGTTGGTTGAATTGTTCTATATGCATATTTTCCTCTCCCCTTAATAATCTCATTTCCGCAAAAATTATAATTCTATGACTCTATCGCATACTTGTGCTACATATGGATCATGCGTGACAATTACAATTGTCTTTCCCTCTTTATTTAGATTTTTTAAAATTTGTATAATTTCATTTCTATTATTATCATCTAAAGAGCCCGTTGGTTCGTCGGCCAATATTAACTCGCAAGGTTTTAGAAGTATCCTTGCTATGGCGACCCTTTGTTGTTCTCCACCTGAAAGCTCGTGTATTTTTTGCTGTAATGATACGTTCAGCCCAACTTTTTCTAAGACGACTGTTTTTAGTTCTTTCTTTTCCTTCTTTGTTTTTTTCGCATAAATCAAAGGAATTTCTAAATTTTTATTTACCGTATCATTATCGATGAGTGCATAATTTTGAAATAGATACGACATTCTCGTTCTTAGAAGCTTATTTGCTTTACTAGAACCCATACTAGGACTCTCTTCACCAAACAATTTAACGACTCCGCTATCTGGATTTTCAAGCATTCCCATAATATTAAGAATCGTTGTTTTACCAGATCCGCTTTTTCCAGTAATCGCAACCATTTCCCCTTCACAAATTTTTAAATTGAACTCATCTAAAATCGTATGATTTCCATAACTTTTACTAACATCTATCAGTTCACATATATATTGCATTCGTTTATATTAACCTCCCTTTATCACCGTTGTTTTATTTCTTCGTTCCATACTGATTAATGCGATAATAGACGCGGTAAATTCAATTAATATAAGCATAGCCACCACCGCAAGAAATTTTATATCAAACTCTTTTTTTACGATGAAGCAAATTAATAGTTGTACGACCCACGTTAATACAAATAACAACATGTATCCTCTATACGTTCTAAAAAAACTTACACCGAATAAGCGATGCACTACTATTTTCTGCTGATTTTTATTGAAATATATAATCATATTTTGTGTGACCAAAAATAATATGCCGACAATTAGCCCACTAGTAACCGTCAATAGCATTTTCATTATTTTTTGCAGATCGTATATATCTTTTAAAATATATTGATCAACTGTTACAAGATATTTTAAATTATCATCTAGTCCTAACCTTTTAAGTTCTGGCTCCAAAGCCTTATAAGTTAATCCTGCATCTCTGTCAATTAACTTAATCTTTAAAGGATCCTTCGCCCCTCCGCCTAATATAAGGTCTCTTTCTCCAACAAAGCTATTTTTCTCTGTCATAACCTGAATGATTTCATCTCTAATCTTGTTATGGTCAGATTTATATACATCTGGATTGAAACTAAAGACTTCTTGGTCATTCTTTATCCAAATCACTTCTATTTGTCGATTGCGCAAATGACTTGGAACTTCTCTATGCATTCTTTTTTCTTCATATTCTATTTTTGGCTGTCTACGCTCTTCAAAATAACGAAGAATTTCTTTTTCCCTATTCTGATATTTTTCCGGTACTAATAAAATCCAGTTTTCCATATCTTCTGAAACTTGCACACGCTGATTATGTATGTCATATAGCGGAAATTCGCGAAGGTAATTATTATTCACTGTAACTGATCGGATTCCTTTAGAATCTTTGCTTATACTAAGCTCTAATTCTTCATATTCTTTAGAATCAATCAACACCGCTCCCATTTTATTTAAAATAGAATAAAGCTCTCCATTTATTATTGACACCGTTTTATCCATCCCTTGTTGACCTTCTTCATTCCCACCAGAAAGCGGATAAAAGACACCATAATCTTTGTTTTTCTCCCAGTTTTTTAAATTCTCTAGTTTTTCTTTCACTGTAATATATTGTTCTAAAATAGACGCCCCTAATAAAACAAATATAATAGAACAAGTAACTTTCAATAGCGAATTTAATACAAATATACCTTTTGTATCTTTTCTATTTTTAATAATTTGATTGACTTTAATTTTAGAAATATAAAAATATGAAACGAAAGATAATACTGTAATGATAAGATATGTTTTACATTGATCGAACACAATGGTGTATATAAACCCTGAAGTTACATTTTTTACGAAAGCAGCTGCAAGTACGGAAATGAATAACGATAAAATAAACATACAAATAATAGTTCTGCCTATAACAATAAACCATAAACGTATATTCGATACACCGTGCATTTTTATAACACCAATTCTTTTCGCTTCATTAAACACATAATAAATAAGAAAAAATAGGAGTACGATAAACACTATATATTGAATGTAGGATAGAAAATTGATCGGTGAACCAAAAGCATCTTCGTTTTTGCTAAGATTACGTTTAAAATCATCAGCAGGAATATACTGTTTCGGCTTAAAATGCTGATTTAGCTTTTTAGAGAAAAGCTTTAAAAAGGCATCGTATGATTTATCATCTACTCCTTCTACAACATAGCGCCCTGCCATAGGTAAATGCTCATACGATGTTTGAAGTGGCTTAATTGTAATCGTATGATTATTACCAAAGTCCTTTATAACTCCCTTTTGATTTGTATCCTTCGTATGAACTGTAGATAAAAAAGCATTACCTTCGAATGTGTCTTTCGGCTTTAACACATCCCCACTATTTAACTGCATCTGTTTGAAATATGCCGTTTCCGTTGTCAATAACACATATTTCAAAATTTCTGCTTCTTCATCTTCATGATAAGTAACATTTGTACGAAAAATATTTGTATGTGACTCCTTTGCTGCCTCGAGCAATATAGGATAAATTTCACTAGGGTTCCTAAAAGGCGGCACATCTGGGATAACAAACTCTTTACCTATCTTCTGTTCTATCTTTTCTATTTTTTCAAATTCTTTATGATCCGTTTGTTGAAATGCAATAAAACCTGACAATATAGACGCTACAATAAGAAAAACCACAACAACTTTTTTCATAACACCCTCCCCTGTCATATTTTAGTATATTTTTATGAAAATGGAAATACCAAGGAGGATATTGTCTATATACCTTTATTTTCAATCATTATTTTTATTTCAAAATGAAATCTATTAGTAACTAGCAAATATAAAAGAATTCACTAAACTTTCACATAATAATTCGAAAATTATTGAAAATAAAATTCGAAAAATATAGAATAAAATAAAAAAGGGGACTAAACAATGAAAGTAATGAACTTAAATGCGACAAGAGAAACGTATTCTGTTCAAATTAACCATTCGATTTTATTCGAAATGGGACTAGGTATTGCAGCTTTTACTTATTATGATTTTCACCATACTTTTGAAAAGCCGATAGAGTATTGGAAGGATATTGAGAGAAAATTGCCTGCAGCCGTTCGCGAAGAACTACAGTATACACATAAGTACAACACGTGGTTCGCTTTGCTGCAATTACTTCACTCTCGTTCTTTTGATTCTCTTGAAAATTTCTTTCATTTTCTTGATGAACTAACTAAAGAGGAATTACGTTGGCATTCTTTGCCTTATATCGGTTTGCAGCACGAGGATAATCGGCGAAAAGCATACCAGCAAGATAGTGCAGCAATCACTTCCCTTATAAAAGCTTGTCAGCATCATAAATTCTTTCCAGCATACATTAAACATCTTTCATCTATTGATACTTCCTTGCTAAAACAACATTTAAAAATCATCTCTGAAGGTTGGTATGAAACAGTAGTGCAGCCTAATTATATCGAGTTTACGAGCATGCTTGAACGTGATGCCCAGCAAAAACGTGCGCTTCAATCAACGTATCATCCAGAAGAGCTTGTAAAATATATAACAGGTAGTACGTATCAACCCGAGCCTTCCATTCATCAAGTGATACTTATTCCGCAGTACGTGTATCGGCCTTGGAATGTTGAAACGACTTTACCAGGGGTAAAAGTATTTTATTATCCGATTTCTGACGATAACGTGAGTGTAATCGAAGACCCTTATTCTCCGCCTTCTACATTAGTTCATAGTTATAAGGCACTTGGAGATGAAACACGCTTAAAAATTATTAAGTTGCTAACAGAAAGAGATCACTCACTTCAAGAGCTAACCGAGCAGCTCAAAATTCCAAAAACGACTCTTCATCATCATTTGTCTTTACTTCGAGCAGCACGCATCATTAATGGCAAAGGCTCTCGGTATTATATACAGCTTGATCATTTATCTTCTCTCCAGGAAAAATTACAGCGATTTCTAGAAAAGAGGTGAAAAAATGGAGGGAAATCAACATGTATTTACGAACCATTCTTTTTTATGTTTATGGCTTGGGGAAACTATTTCTGAACTTGGAGGAGCGATAGGCGCTCTATGTAATTCGTTATTATTGTATGAGTTGACCGGATCAAAATCGGCAATGGGGACGCTATGGTTAACGTATTTTATCCCGTCTTTAATTCTTCAGCTTTTTATCGGCCCATTCATCGACAGGATAAGTCGTAAATATATTATGATGTGGTCTCAAGTTTTAAGAGGAATTGTATTCTTCTTACCTGTTATTCTTATGTTTTCAGGTCAGATTGAGATATGGAGCTTGTTCGTTATTCAAGTTGTACTCGGAATTTTGCAGCCCCTTTATATTCCAGCTGCATCATCCCTGCTTCCTACAATTGTCGAACATGGTAAACTTACACGAGCAAATGCTTGGCTTGACGGTACAGTCCGGACGATGAGCTTTCTAGCTCCTACATTAGGAGGACTCCTAATTGCTTACATAGGAACTTCATCTACTTACATAATGGTAGGAGCTTTATTTCTTATAAGTGCCTGTAGCCTCGGTTATCTTCATGAATCTTCCGTTACTAACGTTAGGAAACAGGTTACTTGGTTAAAACAAATCATTTCTGGATATCAATATTTTTTCAAACAACGTCCGCTTATATGGCTTGGATTCTTTACTTCTTTAGTTCAATTTAGCGTCGGGGTAACGATGGTAATTAATGTTCCATTTATAATAGAAGAATTAAACGAAACATCGTTTTCATATGGTATGTTCATGGGAAGTTTCCCTTTCGGATATGTAATCGGTTCTTTCTTAGTCGGAAAATGGGGAGATACATGGCCGCGAAGATATATGATGCTCTCTGGTCTACTTATGGGCGGTTTATCCTTTTTCTTACTTGGCTTTGTAACATCCTTCCCTCTTGCTGTTTTATGCGAAATTCTTGGAGGTATTTGTTTCCCGTTTTTCAATATTCACCAAACGACTCTTCTTCAAAAAATCGTTCCTTCTCATCTGATGGGACAAATATTTTCTGTTCGACTCTTCTTGATCCGAGCAACTATTCCTTTAGGTATTTTATTCGCAGGACAAATTGTTGAAATATCCGGCATCCGTTTTTTGTATATCCTGATCGGTAGCTTTATTATGATTCCTGCTTTATTTAGTATGTTACTTCCCTTCGTTTCCTTTTTAGATGAGGAGAAAGAAAGCATTACTAACACGTAGTTTTCTTTATGTTATCAAAGGTCTATTATAATTTTATTAGGAGATAAATTTACACTAAGGGGGATTCTTGCCAATGAATAATTTAAAAATGACTTTGCTAGAACATAAAGTTCCATTTGAAATTATTCATCACGAAAAACAAATACGTACCGCACAAGAAGGTGCAGATTATTTTGGAGTTGAAATCGGTCAAACGGCCGCAACATTAGTGATCAAATCAGAAAAAGATTTTTTTGCGGTAATTGTTTCTGGAGGTCGCGGACGTGTAAATTTACAAGAAGTATCAAGAATTTTAGGATGCGATCAATTGAAAATGGCGACCCCACAAGAAGTTAAGCAAATAACTGGATACAATGTTGGCAGCGTATCTTTAATCCTTTCATTGCCTTGTATCATAGATAGAAGACTTATGTGTTATCCATTTGTTTACGGAGGTACAGGCGAAGCAGCATCAACGTTGAAGATTGACCCAAATGCGTTAGAAAAAATAAATCAAGTTGTTGCTTTTCTCGATTAAGGTATTGATTAAAGAAGTTCACTTGGATTAAAGGTCCTACTAAAAATGATACAATTAGAGAAAAAAATGTGGAGGGGTCCTTAGTGGAGATAAGAAAATATAATTCTGACGACATCATACAATTAACAGATTTAATGCCAGATTTAGGTTATCCTAGTTCATTAGATGAAATGAAAGTAAGAATGGAACGTATCGAATCTAATCCAAATTACTACACCTTTGTTGCAATAAATGATAAAAACTTAGTAGGGATGATAGGAATAACAATTCATACAACGTACACAAACAACGATGAAAAGATCCAAATAACCTCGCTAGTTACAAAGAAAGAATATCGCGGTCAAGGTATTGCGAAAGCATTGATTAAATATGTAGAAGAATGGTCTTTGAAAAGAGGCTCTGATTTTATTTATCTTCTAAGTGGAAAAAGTGAAAAAAGAGTAAAGGCACACGAACTGTATAAATTCTTTGGTTATGAAATAACTGGTTATAGATTTGTAAAGCGTTTGCGAAAAATGGATGTTCTTCAATAATTGGGCAAAATTGTTGAAGAATTAAATCCCAATTTCTCATTTATATCATTGAGGGATTGGGATTTTTAAGGCTGGAATATTCTTAATGTTGTAAGTCGCTATAGTACAAAATTGCCCATCTATCTTATGTGATTTTTCAATCCTGTTATAAGCTATACTACATATTTTTATAAATGATTAAAGAATTATACCTGAGAAACTTCCTTTTAATACTTCTTTTTCAAGTTGATTCATACATGTAAACGCCGCAGTAATTTTTGTACGATTTTTTTCATCCAGTTCAAATTGTTCAATAATTACATCACAACGGATCGTATCACCACTAAAAACTGGGCGTAAGAATTCAAAATCCATCTTACGAGCCAATACATTATAATCACCGCCAACTTTTGTAGGGAGTGTTGATGTTAAAAGTCCTTGTACAACAAATCGCCCTTGTTCATCCGGTGTCACATGATGAACCCCTTCATCCTTTGACACCTTCGTAAATATAACAACATCTTCTTTCGTAAATGTTCGCTCAAAGGTGATTTTTTCGCCTACTTGTAATCCCATCAATATCCCTCCTAAAAAACATTTCATGATTCACTTAATTTCACTGTTTGAATACACAATTAACTAATATCAAATTATTCTTGTATTTAATATACAGAGACATGATAAATGTTCATTTATTAATACTTATCTACACTCCTAAGAACAACACCATATCGCCTTATCGAAGGCATCTTTAGGAATATACACTTTATTATCTTTTATTTTATATGGAATATTATTTCTTTCAAGAATATCTGTATTAACAGAATTTACACTGTCACTCCATTGTACAAATTCACCACTGTACCCTCTTGTATAAAAAAACACTACTAAAATAACAGAAAAACTTAAACATAAAAATACGATTCGTTTCTTTGCCAAGGTTTTTTACCTCCAACTTAATAGTACAACTATATAGAATTATCGTAGAAATGAATTTCTTGAGTTTATATGTATACGGCAAAATTGATTAGCTCTTACATTGTATGAATAGAAATTTATTTCTCCATTTACCTTATGAAGAAGTTAATTTCATAAATTCTTCGACATCTTTAATGCATAATTCAATTCCTTTTTCCCAAAAAGCTTCCGATGTGATATCTTCTCCTAAATGTTTCATAACTAAATCTTCTGTGGACATGCTTCCTGAATCGCGAAGCAAGTTTAAATAATCTTTTTCAAATTCTTTACCTTTTTCTTTTGCTTTTGCAAATATACTTAATGCAAACAAGTACCCGAATGTATATGGGAAATTATAGAACGGAGATTGTGTCATATAATAATGCGGCGTCCATATCCACGAACGGATTGAAGCATTATCAAGAGATCCAGCATATCCTATCTCTATTGCTTCTTGCATTAATTCATTTATACGCGATGATGAAACAATCCCCTCTTTACGTTCCTCGTAAAAATTTTTTTCAAACACGAACCTAGAATGAATATTCATGAAATTCATAACACTACGTTTTAATTTCTCATCAAGTAAAAATAATTTTTCATCAGTAGATTCAGCTTTTTCCATTGCAGCATTTAAGATAATCATCTCAGAAAATGTTGAAGCAGTTTCAGCAATACTCATTGGATATCGTTTATTCACTCCATTGACTTGCTTCATTGCATGGTTATGAAAAGCATGACCTAATTCATGAACTAGCGTTAATACATTTGTAATTGTACCTTCAAATGTCATAAAGACTCTTGATTCCCCCGAAAATGGAAATCAAGCACAAAATGCAACAGCCGACTTATTAGAGCGATTTTCAGATTCTACCCATCCTTCATTGAAAGCCCGTCTAGAGAAAGCTTTTAATTCCGTACCAAATTCCCTGAAATGCTCTAAAATAAAATCAACGGCAGCTTCATATTCTATTTTTTGATTACTTCTTGTTACAGGTGCCCAAAAATTAAATGATTTCATTTTTACGTCACCATTCATTTTTGCTTTTTGATTTAAATAATTTGCAAAATGGCGTTTTGATTTACTAACCACAGACCACATCGCATTTAGCGTTTCCTCTTTCATGCGGTTTTTCATTAAAGGTTCTTCTAACACATTCTCTAGGCCGCGTTTTTTGTATACTTGTAATCGGAATCCTGCGATATGATTTAATATTTTTGCAAATAGTTCTTCGTTTTCTTTCCACTTATTTTCTAAAGCGTTATAAGATTCTTTGCGAACTTCTTCATTAGGATGAGAACGTAAATTGAGAGCTTGCCCTACTGATAATTCGTTTTGCCCCCCATTTATTTGAACATTAACTCTTATATTACTAACAAATGAATGATAAAACTGTCCCCAAGCATGTGATGCTAGACTAAAAAG
>NZ_JBALLY010000209.1:0-1328 GCF_036963045.1 Bacillus sp. JJ864
AAAAATTATTGAATTAAATGTTGATCAAGCTGAATTGGTGGAAATGTCTAAACAAAGTTTTCCGTCTTTAAATTTCGCTCGAAAAATTGTTGAATTACAAATCATTGAAAATGATCTTAAATTGCAAGAAGTTCACAATCAATTAAAAAGTGTTGCTGGGTTTCTTGACCGTAAAAAAGACAATGGCTTAACAGAAACATATTCAGCATTAAAAATGAATCAAGTTAGATTAATGGAATTGTTCCATCAACTAGATCAAGCATTTAATCAAAATATTTCTTCATTAGGTGATGTTCTTCCAGAAGATGTTGGGAAACAGAAGGATTTGAAAGAGTTTTTAGAATACGGTGAAGTGAAAAGGAAAAAAGCATTAGAACAAGGACATATTTTAGAATTTACTAAATGGATAGATGAAATAGATATGGCAAGAAAAGAGTTGTTGTCATTATTTAAAAAGAAAGAGCTATCTGATACTAAATTAGCAATCTAATACAGATAATCATAAAGGAGTATTAATATGACTAAGTTAAGCCCACCGCTAGGCATAAGAGGTCATGTAGTTAGTGTGACAAAAAAGAAAATGAAAGAGTTGGTGGAAAGTAAAACACCACATTTTATCACAGGGTATTCCCTTCTTTTATTTAATGTAGACAAAGGAATTTATCACTGTCATATAGATGAACGATACGATAACTTAACATATCAAGAGGTATGGGAACAATTGAAAAAAAACAATATGACTCAGTATGTTAGATTATGCTATCAAGAAATTTAATTTAATGGGAGACCAATAAAATGTTTATAGTGAAAAATTTAAATAACTGTAATTCTCGTTTTAATTCATTTTGCAAAGCCCATTCATTATCAGAGGGTGATGAATGGGTAACGTGGGAATATATAACGTGGATCACTAGGAAAGTACATGAGTTTAAAAAAATACATGGTTTAAATGAATTTGATGCATTAGAGAAATTAGAAGATGGTCAAACGCGATTTGATAATTTTTTACAAGTTCAGGTTTAAAAATTACAGTAAGACCTTTTCGATGATATCGAATTCTGGAAAGGTCTTACTCTAAAAAATAGTTAGGGAAGGATTGATTTTTATGGCGAATACAATTTTGAAAATCACTGATAATAAACCTGTTTTAAAATATTCTCAATTAGAAAATAAACAATTAGGTGTTCAAAGATTAAAGGATATTGTATTTAATCAATATCAAAAAATGAATGATTGGTTTGGGATTGAATCTTTGTCTGATCAAGTTTGGTTTTATGGTACATTTGTATTAGCAATTGTAATGATTGTTACAACTATTTTAGTATCTG
>NZ_JBALLY010000209.1:1405-2650 GCF_036963045.1 Bacillus sp. JJ864
GTTTAAAAAATTAAAGAAATATAGAAAAGGAGTTTTATAAGCATGAAAGAATCTAAAGAAAGTTTTGAGGAAATTGCAAAGAAATTTGGAGGGAAAGTAATTTCTATAAACTCCAGCAATACAAGTAGTATAAATCCTTTTAATGTTGGTTCTATAGATGAAAAAGAAGCCAATAAACAAGCTGTAGATAGAACATTACAATTTGTGAAGTTCCATCTACAGGAATTTAGTATAGGTGATGAACTTACTCAACAAGAAAAAAATACAATTGCAAAGTTTATAACTGAAAATGATAATTCTGAAAGAACAACTGAAAATATTTATAAAGAAATATTGAAGCAAAAACAAAATGGTGTTACAGGTTTATCTAGGCTTATTGCTGTATATGAAGAAATCTTAAATAAGTAAGGGGTTAGATAATGTACATTGTTTGTATATTCAGTGTATATTGCTTGATTTCACAGAATGAAGTTTCAAGGGTAATGTATATCTAATATGTATTGTATATTTATTAAAAGTACATTTGATGTAATTGTGAGTTTGCAATTTATATATTCAATACATATTCAATGTATTTTCAATGTATTATTCACTTTAGGTGAGTATAAAGCTAGAAAGAGGGTTTTATAATGGAGTTAGATATTTTATTTCATGATATTGCATCTGATTTAATAGATATTGTGTTTTATATTTTAAAAGTGCTATTATATGTATTTTTAACAATCATGCTAATTAAACTAACAAAATTGGTGTTTTTTACAAATATTAATTTCTCAAAAACTACTGATAGAGCAAAAATCAAAGCAAATATCGGTTTATTAAAAAATAAAACTAACACTAGTCATTTTTTACGAAATAAAATAAATAAAGAAGATGATCCTCATTTACTAAATACATTTTTAACAACATCTTTAATTCTTGATAATACCAACGATAATTCAGATTGTTCGCATAAGTATTATAATAGTGGAACGGTTCATGACCATAATCCTACAGATCATGGAACATCAAATGGTGGTCATGATACAACTGGTAGTTTTGATGGTGGCGGTGACGTTGGTGGGTTTTAATAGCGTTATTTTAGTTTATGAGAGTCATATAGTTAACCAGTAGTATATTTGTATTAGAATGATGGAAAGCTATTATATGAGCTTAATAGAGGTGTTAAAAGGGTTCTATGAAAATAGGACTCTTTTTTTCGTGTTTCGAATAAAAAAGTCGGTTTCAATATATATTCACTATACA
>NZ_JBALLY010000209.1:2746-3195 GCF_036963045.1 Bacillus sp. JJ864
TCTTTTACTTAATGGAGGTAATGGAAAATGAAAAGGTATGAAGATATTTTACAATCAGATGAAAAGTTTAGATATCAACTATTAAGTCGTTTGCAAATGGACTGTAATTATTATTTAGGATATGGAAATAAAGGTAAAAATGCACTTTGGGCAAAGGATGAGAAAGAGCAAATTGAATTAATGAAAGAGTTGTGGAAAAGTTTTGCCGAAGGTGATAAACCAGAATGGCTAACATGGGACGATATTATGAATTATGAATCTAAAATGATTGAATAAAAAGTGTATTTTATTTAATGGATCAATCCAAAAGAAGTTGCTGTTAATTATATAAACAGCAACTTCTTTTTGTGATTATAAACGTGTCAGTTTAGCTCGTAAGAGCCAGAGGATTAACGAGTAGTAAATTTGTATTAGAATAATAGAAAGCCGTTATGTGAGCTTAATAGAGG
>NZ_JBALLY010000210.1:0-3323 GCF_036963045.1 Bacillus sp. JJ864
TCATACGTATACGATTCTTCTAAAATACGCTGTGAATCTTTTGTACCAATTTGTAAGTTCGTTAGTTTCTTTGTATGGTCGTACGTAAATTGGGCCGCTGTGTCATTGCCGGCTTGGTAACGAACAACGTTTCCAAATTCGTCGTAATCAAAATAGAATGTTTTTCCGCTATCGGTTACTTTCGTATTTTGATTTAAGGCGTTATATTCATAGTTTGTTGTGTTGTTGTATGAGCCGTAATTGATCGTTGTATCTTTTAGTTTATGAGATTTTGGTTGATACGACCATTTTACGCTGCCGCCACGGTCTGTCATGCTGATGATGCGGTTGCCTTCGTCATATGCTTTTTCACGTGTGATTCCGTTTATATGATCGGTTACTTTCGTTTCATTTCCGTTTTCATCATATGCATACGAGAATGTATCTTTTCCATTTCGTTTTGCTTTAATCGCTCGGTTTGCCGCGTCGTACTCCCATTCTAACACAGTGTTTGTTGGCAGCGTTGTTTTCGTCCGGTTCGCATTTGCATCATATTCGTGTACGATTTTTCGTAATAACGCATCTTGGAAAACAGTTAGTTTGTTATCGACATCATATTCGAAGATGTTCTTTTGCGTTTTTCCGCCAGCTGTCACAAATTTCTCTGTTGTATTTCCATTATCATCATAACTGTAAGAAACAGAAGTACCATTTGCCATTGTTGTTTTCGTTAATTGATTGTCTTCGTTATAGGCAAAGGTCTTTTTATTTCCTTTTTCATCTGTTTCACTTGATTTGTTTCCATACGTATCGTACGTAAATGTATTTTTACGATTTTCTTCATCATAAGTTGCGGTAATGAAGTTTCCATCTGCATCATACTCTGTTTTCGTTAAGTGGTTGCCTTCCATGATACGAATATCATCGAACCATACTTTCCCTGTCAGTTCTTTATCAAGCATCGTATGAAGCTGAATGCGTTTAATTGCCCCTGCTGAAGCTGGGATAACAACCGCTCCGCGGTTCCAATCTTTTGTGCCAAGCGGGAATGTAATGTAATAGCTTTTCCATGTTCCGCCTTCATGTTCTGCATAGACCCAAACAGAATATCCTTTGTTTGGCTGCGATGCACTGCTATGTTTCACATTTTCTGCTTTTGACATTGCCGTAATTGTAATGTCTTTTGCCTGACTTTGATTTAGCGCAATTTCTTGACGATAATGTAAGTCTGGACTTGGATCAATTGGACTCTTCCGTTCCATCACAAGCGCTGAGTGTCCGCCAAATCCTTCTCCAATATTATCTTTCGGTACGTTTTGCCATGTATGCCAACCTTCTAATTTGTCGCTGTCTCTATAATACTCAAAACTTGGGTTTGGTACTGGATTAAAAGAAGATGAGATTGGCCCTTCTTCTAATTGGAAATTATCAAACCAAGCTGTCCCTTTTCCTTCCGCGCTTTCATGAGCTGCGAAGACCTCAATGACTAATTGACGCGTTTTATCAGAAGTAACAATTGGGACTTGTCGTTTTGTCCAATCGGTTGTGCCAGTAACTTTACTATGGTTATTCGAAATGGTTCCTACATGATTTCCATGTTCGTCTAGCTGAATGACATAGAAATAAGCACTTGCTTTTTCTAAACCACTTGTTTTGATCCACCCGCTTAAAATATATGGTTTATTTGGCTCAACGTCTACTTTTTGGCTGGCGATTGTTGCTCCCCAGCTGTCATTGATGCCTTTTGTATCCATGCGGAGGGAAGACGTTTGTCCTAATTGCGGTGCACGAACGTTACGATCGATTTCATTTTTCCCGCCATCGTTCCATCCGCGCAATTCCCAACGATCGCCCCCTGCTTCAAAGCCAGAGTTTCGGATTAAGTTACCACCCGGTGCTAGTTCTAAGCTGCCGCGAATCGGATTTCCATAAGAATCATACTGCGTCACAGATGAGGTTTGCGCCTTATAATCTGTTTCTGAAACGGCATTAGCACCGTTATATGTCACAGACGCTGTTTTATTCTCTGTATCCGTTACTTTCGTTACATCATTATTTTGATTATATTCATACTTCTCTGTTCCAATTGCGTCCGTCGCAGATGTTACGTTTCCTTTCCCATCATACGTATAACTTTCAGAAACACGTTTTCCTTGATCCTTTGGATCTGTCTTTTTCGTTAAATTGTTTGTTTCATATTCATACGTTGTCGTGAGCTTTAATCCATCTGCATCTACAATTGTTTTTGCTGGATTCCCCGCAAGATTGTATTGATGAATATCTTTCACATTTTTTGGATCAATAACTGTCACTTCTCTTGCTTCATTGTTATAAGAGAGTTTCGTTTCTTTTCCTAATGCGTCCTTTACACTCACGAGTCGATTGTTGTCATATGTGTACGTTGTTTTGTACGGCTTTTGCTCCGTATGTTTCGGATCATATGTGTACCGTAGTTTTCCATTTTCATAGCCGTATCGATATTGTTTTCCTCTCGGTGTTGTTACGCCTACGAGTTGGCCATCTTTATACGTATACGTAACTGTACGATTTTCAGGACCAACAAGCTTTGTTAATAATCCGTCTGTATACTGTAAAGACACTTTACGATTCGCAGCGTTTGTAATTTCGACAACGCGGCCATTTTCATAGCGATACGTCAGCGTATTGCCGTGTTCGTCTTTTACCTTTGTTAAACGACCTTGCTTATCGTACTCGGATACCGTTTGATCTTTATCAGTAACCGTATACCCGCTGTCTGTTTTCTTGATTTCTAAAAAGACACCCGGAGGCGCTTTGTAGGAGTTGTCTCCCGTTTTTTCAAAACGATCGACTGCGCGATCTTCATGAATAAAGTGTACATCTCCATTTGGCTGCTCCTGTACTTTTTCATCAAAAGAACTCGTCCAGCCTTTTCCTAATACGCCTTGTTCTGTGCTGTTACTGTTGTATACACGGTCGATACGAAAGTCAGGGCCGCGTCCTGATAACGTAAAGTCCGACTCATCCATAACAAAGTTTCCGTTCGTCGCGTTTACTTTACCGCCAATCACATCAACAGAAGCAATATAATCTTTTAACCCAAAAATATCTGTTGGTTCTGTCATTTTAATGCCGTAATCTGGGGAATACGTACTTTCGGCATGCCCGATATTACTGTAGGCCTGAATATGAACCCAATACTTATCGCTTCTAAAATCACCTGCATTCTCATACAGCTTCAAAGGATTTAATGCAAGTTCTTCTCCCTTTCCATCTGTATGGAACTGGTAGCGGCCATTTTTCAACTCATCTGCCGTTGGATAGATTTTCTTTCCTTGCGTAGACCACTTCGTCACATTTCCAAC
>NZ_JBALLY010000211.1:0-561 GCF_036963045.1 Bacillus sp. JJ864
GACACGGTTATGACATTACAAATACAAAAGTAGGCCAAACGAAAGTAGAAGGAACAAAAACGTGGAACGATAACAATGCGACAGATCGTCCAGGAACGATTAAAGTAGACCTTCTACAAAATGGTCAAGTAGTAGATACGAAAGAAGTAACAGCAGCGAATAGCTGGAAGTACACATTTGATAATCTCCAAGCATACGATGCGAATGGAGTAGCATACAAGTATGAAGTAAAAGAACAACCAGTACCAGGATATCAATCCGAAGTAAAAGGTTATGACATCACGAATACAAAAGTAGGAAAAGTCAACGTAGAAGGAACGAAAACGTGGAAAGATAATAATGCCACAGATCGTCCAAGCACAATCAAGGTAGATTTATACCAAAATGGTACGTTCCTACTTACACAATATGTGACAGCAGCAAATGATTGGAAGTACACATTTGCAGACCTAGCAGCATATGACACGAATGGAGTAGCGTACAAGTATGAAGTGAAAGAACAGCCAGTGGCAGGATACCAATCTGACGTACACGGTTATGACATTACAAATACAAAAGTAG
>NZ_JBALLY010000211.1:696-987 GCF_036963045.1 Bacillus sp. JJ864
AAAACGTGGAAAGATAACAATACCACAGATCGTCCAGCAACAATCAAAGTAGACCTACTGCAAAACGGTCAAGTAGTTGATACAAAAGAAGTAACAGTAGCAACAAATTGGAAGTACACGTTTGACAATCTCCAAGCGTACGATGCAAATGGAGTTGCTTATAAGTACGAAGTGAAAGAACAACCAGTAGCAGGATATCAATCCGAAGTAAAAGGTTATGACATCACAAATACAAAAGTAGGTCAAACAAAAGTAGAAGGAACAAAGACTTGGAAGGATAACAACGCAACA
>NZ_JBALLY010000212.1:0-1265 GCF_036963045.1 Bacillus sp. JJ864
TCAGCGGACTCGTCTTTTTTGCATATTCATAACAGGACGATAAGTGACGGAAGTTTTCATATAGTAAATAAAGAATTAAAAGAAGTATTTGATGTCTAAAAACGTGAGTTTTGTACACTAAGTAAATTTAGACAAAGAAAAAAGGATTTCTATGCATTCAGAATCCTTTTTTCTTTTTTAGCTTCAGTTGTCATTTCATCCATAAAAAAAGATCGCCTCTTTGGCGATCTTTTTAAACTACATCTCCTGTTACTAACAGGGAACGCTTTTGAAGGCTATCAGAACGGAGGCTATATGCGACTACCTTTTTCTTATACTGTTTGATTACATCAACGTGATCGTTGTAACTGTATATCGAAAAACTAACATCGTTTTTGCCTTTCTTAGTATTAATGACCAATGGCGTTCCACTACTCTGTGGAGGGAAATAATATTTCTCTAAAAATAGCGCTTGGTTAAAATGATTAATAACTTGAATCTTCTCTTCGCCTTCTAAAGGTTGTCCGTCGATCGTTACGGTGGCACTCGTATCATCGAGTTTTGGATGTAATTCAAATTTGCTGACAAACGATTCTACAACAGAATTTGGAAGAGATGTTACTAGTAATTTAAGAGTAAACACAATAACCAATGAAACTATAAACCAGGTCGTCATATTTTATCATCTCCATTACGTTCTAAAATAATATTATGACATAACTCATATTGAGGATCAGCTGATAGACATGTAAAAATAGACCATAATGGTCCACTGTTTATTAACTGTTGATAATTTCCATTTTATCATAGGGTAGTTTGTTGATTTGTGTATATTATGTGAATTTTTTGTAATGGAATGAAAATGGGCTTTGCCAGACCGTAGTTCTCTCAAGTGCATCTAGCGTGTTGAACATCGTCAAAGGGTCTTTATCCCGCATTAACGGGCAGAATTTCCATCAGTGAGAAAAGTGTCACCGATGGAGGTTTCACTATATATTGTATCGAAGCGCTGATATATCAGTGGACATAATAAGAAGGAATTGGACAACTACATCTCTTTTGAGTCAGCCTCTCATAGGTAGCTTGATAAGTATATTTTGCTACCCTAAATAACCATTTCTAAAAAAAATCAAAAAGGCATTGACTATAATTAAATATGGGTGTAATATTATACGAGTCGCCGGTGAAATAAAGTAACCGAGATAAACGAAATGAAAAACTTAGTTGACATTGAATAACTGAGATGTTAACATAAGGAAGTCGCAAATGAGCGGCAGATAAGTTCT
>NZ_JBALLY010000213.1:0-273 GCF_036963045.1 Bacillus sp. JJ864
ATATTTCTTTAGATTTCATATTTTCAGATTAACCAGACGCAATAAATTCAACTGTAAAAAACTTCTATATTAAGGAGGTACATATAGTCATGAAGATTATCCCAATCACAGAAGACCAGAATCTCATTGAAAAAATCACTTCTGTATATTGCAATGTGTTTGATACGCATGATAGGAAAATGATTAAATTTAAAAATCATATATATTTATAAGTATGAATAAGAAGAGGGATTTACTTTTCATTAGAAAAGCGAATCCCTCTTCTTTTATCTT
>NZ_JBALLY010000213.1:354-9180 GCF_036963045.1 Bacillus sp. JJ864
GCGATAATTTTTTTGTTTTTCTTTTTGCTGATTAGGTGGTCGAATTGAAATAGCGATAATAAATGACACGACAGACAATGCGCCAATTACCATAAAAGTTGGTTTAAATCCACCTAGAATTGCACCAATAAAGGAACCTGCGAGTGCTCCAAAACCAAAGCCTTGATACACGATACCGTAGTTTTTACTATGATTTTTTAGACCGAAGAAATCACCAACAATTGCTGGGAAAATTGTGATATTCCCACCAAAACAAAAAGCAACACTTGCTACACAGGCGAAATAAATTCCATAATTTAAATCCACAAAACTGAGGACAAAAACAGACGTAGCCATAACAACAAACGTTGCTGACACAATTTTCAAACGGCCGATTTTATCTGACAACGGCCCCAAAATGATTCGGCCAACCGTATTAAAGATCGCAACCATAGCGACAGCATTAGCTGCTGTTGCTGCGCTAAGTCCTACGAGTTGAACACCGATATCTTTTACCATACCAATTAAGTATAAGCCACTCATACATGATGTAAATAACATAATAAATAACAGATAAACTTGTTTTGTGCTTAGCATTTCTCTTGTTGTAAAGTCATGACTTTTTGTTTCATGAACTGTATCTTGTTCAGCGGCTTTATGGATAAAACAAGCGCCTATCACTACCATAACTGCAACAATTAAACCCCAATATAAAAACGCTTGTGATACACCAACTGAATCAATGAACTTTGCATTAATGTATTTAAAAATTAGGCTACCTGTGCCATATGCGGAGACAGATATACCAGCAATTAAACCTTTACGCTTTGGAAACCACTTTATTAAATTGGATAGTGAAGTGATATAGGCTGTACCATCTGCGTAACCAACAACAACACCTACTAGTACATAAAGCATTGGTAATGAGGAAACTTGCGAACTAAGCATCAAGCCAATTCCTAAAGCTAATCCGGCTATCATAATAAGTTTACGAAGTCCCAATTTCTCTTGTAATTTACCCGCAAACAAAGTTGAAAATGCTAAAGAAAAGCTAGTGATTGAGAAGGTTATAGCAACAGCGTTAAGACTCCAGCCGTATTTACTCACTAAAGGCTGATTGAATAAACTCCATGTATATATCGTTCCAAGTCCCATTTGGACAATGACTGTACCGAGGACAACAAGCCATGGATTAATAGATGACTTTTTCATACTATCCTTCCACCTCTTTCGATTTGATAGCTTTATTGTATAGGATGTAAACGATCGCGTAAGCACTTACAACACAGAGCGTCAAATATATGAAATCAGTTACATAAAAAGAAGGATGAAATGCAAAAAGCTGCTCGTTAAATACGAAGCAGCTTCTTTAATTCTTTTGCATACGTACGGCTTACAGGTACTTTTGAATCCTCTTTCATAATTAAATTATACGTAGAGTTAAACCACGGCTGGATTTCAGAAATATGATTTACATTTACGATAAAACTGCGATGCACACGGAGAAAATTCATTGGTGGCAATTTCTTTTCTAATATGGCAAGCGTATCGTTCGTCACATACGTATCACAAATCGTTTTCACAATTACTTTTCCGTCCAACAGTCCAGTATATACGATATCTTCTATATTCACTAATACAATCGATTCATCAATCGGCAGCGCTAATTTTTTCATTCCGCTAGATGCATCTGGCGCATGCACTTCTTGTTTCTCATCCATTTCAAGTTGCTTTCGTTTTTTAAATTTCTTAATTGTTTGGACAATGCGCTCTTCGTCAAACGGCTTTAAAATATAATCTAAAGCATCTACTTCAAATGCCTGAATAGCATATTGATCATAGGCCGTTGCAAATACAATAGCGGGTGGCTTTTTCATCTTTTTTAGTATATTAGCAATTTCAAATCCATTATCATCCGACAGCTGAATATCTAAAAAAACAAGATCTGGTTTACTTTCTATCAACTTCTCTAACGCTTCTTCTACACTGTCAGCCTCATCAATAATATCAACCTCTTTCGTTCGATATAATAAATATTTTAATTCGTCCCGCGCCAACATTTCGTCATCAACTACTAATATTCTCAATATCGCTTCCCCCTTTTCTTTGAATTGGAATCGTAAAGGAAATCTCCGTCCCTGCTTTCAGCTCACTGACAATATGAAGCGTTGTATCTTTTCCAAACAAGCCCATTAACCGTTCATTAATATTAAATAATGCTGTTCCCGTTCCTTTTTTTGACGACACAATTGCTTTTCCTAACTGTTCTAATCGTTCCGGTTCAATCCCTTGACCGTTATCTTTTACTTTGAAATGTACGCTGTTTTGCTTGGCATAAACATGAATTCCAACTTGACATATAGGCTGTTTTTTGGAAAATGCATGACGAAGAGCATTTTCTACTAATAATTGCAGCACAAACGGTGGAAGCAAACTATTATGCAGTTCGTCTTCAATATACATTTTCACTTCATATTTATTCGGAAATCTTGCTTGTTCTAACGACATAAACGCATGCACATGATTTAATTCTTGTTCCAATGGAATAAGAAGCTGCCTTGCACCTTGTAAATTGCAGCGAAAATACACGCTTAGCTGTAACAATAATTTCCTCGCTTTCTCTACATCTGTACGACATAAAGCAGATACTGTATTAATCGCATTAAAAAGAAAATGAGGGTTAATTTGTGCTTGCAGCGCCTTTATTTCCGCATCTTGCAACAATTTACTTTGCAGTTCTGCTTCTCCAAGCTCAAGCTGCGTTGAAAAGATTTTCGCTAATCCTTCTGCCAGCTCTTCCTCTACGGGGCTTAATGAATTGGGATTTTTAAAATAAAGCTTTAACGTACCAATGGTCTTTTCACGAGATGTGAGCGGAATCACGATTGCCGCTTGTAATAAACACCCTTCATGCTGACAATTAATCTCTTCGCGCGACTTTGCTTTCATAATCTCCCCGTTCTTTAACACCTCTTTTGACAATTCAGTAATTAAGCTATGGGAAGGAATATGATGATCAGATCCTAATCCAACATGTGCTAATATTTTTTCTGTATCTGTTAAAGATACTGCATCGGTTCCTGTAAAGCGATAGATAATTTGTGCCACATTCATACATGATTCTTCCGTTAATCCTTGGCGAAAATACGGAAGTGTTTTATCAGCAATGCCCAATACTTTATGCGTTTGTAATGCCTTCGCATGTTCTTCTTGTCGTAAAATGGACTGAATCATTGACAAAAGAATAAAACTTCCGAAAGCATTTACAATAATCATTGGGATTGCAATTGTTTTCACAATGCTCCAGCCGTCATCGATTATGACAAGAATCATAAGCATTTCCAGCGATACCATACAGATGCTAAGCACCGCAGAAAACTTAGGGGTTACAACGCGATTTCGTTTTTGATATAAATAGCCAATATAACCTGTCACAATCCCAGCTAAAATAGAAGAGATTGCGCAGCTCAATGCAGTCGTTCCCCCCAGCACATAACGATGAATGCCAGCTATTAATCCTACTCCTATTCCAACAATTGGACCTCCAAGTAACCCACTAATCTCAATTCCCATAATACGTGTATTCGCAATCGTACTAGAAGAAGAGACGCCCCGCAGCCAGTTATCATTCAAAATCGTATTACCAGAAATCTCAATCCCTGTGTAGTTGCTTACAATTGCAAATAACGAAAATATGCCAATTAACATAAAGTTACCTTTATAGCCATCTTGCTTATGCAGCAGCCAACGGAATGCCTTAATATGCGAAAGTAAATATCCTAAAATAACGATTAAACCAACGCGTTCAATCATCATCAATAATAAATCTCCCATTTCATGTCCATCCTTCATGTATTTTTCATTCAATATATTACATCATTATGCCTATCAAGGTCTATATATAACAGAAGGAAATAGACACCAAAAAGGCTGTTATATCAATATTCCCAAGCAATCTCATTACTTAAAAAAATACAATCCCAAACCCTTTCGGACACTTTCCGGACACTAAACATGAGTCCCATATATTCTTCAAAATATTAGTAACTCAAGCTATACTTACATAAAAAATTTTTTATGGTTCTTTACGCAAGGTGAAGAATATTCACCTCGTTCCAAGCGTATCCGTCAAACACAAAAACAAAACAATCGAAACCGTAAACATGCTTTTTTCTCTCCCCACCGTTACTAGCACCTATTTCCGAACCAAAACATTCAAAGAGAATAAAAGCTCTATGTGAACCTAATAGACACCTTATAATCCACCATGCTACTAGAGGGAATTTCCCCTCTAGTTATATTTGGTGTTACCAACTTTTTAGCGTCTCGTCATCAAAGACGATTCGACATCAATGTCGAGCCGCTAAAATTTGAGATACTGATATTTTCATAAAAAACTCCAACATTTTCAACTTAGTTTCTTCGCTTGGTGGGTTATCCAATATTGTACGTTCTTTTCGTTCCATAAGAGCAGTTCCCCCTTTCATTCATGATTTTTTACGTCTTTTCTTTTTATTCCCTCTGTAAGTTAATTTAGTGTGTAACTTTCCATTTTCCACAACAACTTTTCTGTCATAATTCGATAAAACTTCTTCATAATTAATCGTTTCTACTTCTTCACCAACTCGCCAATATCCAGCGCTCAATAAAAATTCTGAAAAGCCCTCTGGAATTGGTAGTTCATAACCATCTAAAGTTATTCTCGTCACTTCAATACCTTCCCTGATGATCATCGAATCATCCTTTCAATTGAAATATGGATAAGTTCGTTTTGAGTTATATTAATACCTTTAAATGCTAAAAATAATAGTTATAATCTCACCCTCCTTTTTTATAATAAAAAAGCACTATCTAATGACAGTGCTTCATTTCATTGATTTTCTCGTTTCAACTTCTGTAGTAGCTAAATTCATAACAGCCTTTAAACTAAATAGCGCTCCAATGGTAATACTGACCAAGTAGTAAGACCAAAATATTATCCCAGGACATATTATATAATAATTACTAACAGGTCCTGCTACCGCAATTGCTAAGTTAATAAGTATAAAATATATACAGGAAGCAATTTGTTTTCTTAACTCTTGATATAAAAAATTGTGTAGATTTGGAAATAAAGTTTTCAATCGTGCCATGACTGGACTGGATTTTAAAGTAACTAAAAGGGTTAGAAAAACTCCATCGACAGTTAATATTCCGACAGCATAAGCCACAAAACTTCCTGTATTTTCCCTTATGTTGGACATGTAGTTAAAATAATATAAGACGATAGGCAATATCGAGAAAAGAAAATTAACACTAAATCTATTTCTTTCCCATAATTTCCAAAAAAAATCTACAGAAGACTTCAAAATCTTGCCTATCATAAATTCCGCCTCCTTTCAAAATAATTCTAATCAGCTAATGGTTGAAGTATTCTTGCAATCGCAGTTCTTTTTGCATGATATTTTTCCATGAATTCAATATGGATATACTCATGTCCTATACCTGTTCGATTTTCTAAATGTAAATCAATTACATTTGTTAATCTTGGAGTCAACAGATTTACAACTTCTACTGGAGATTCGATATCTTCTCGTGCAGTAATTTCTATTTTAGGTTTGTTTTCATCTCCTAATTGACTAAATCCATCAATAATTTCTTGAATTAATTCTGAATCCAAACTTTCTGCTTTCGGTGCTGTTCCCAATGATATTGTTAGTTCAAAATTAATACCATTTGCCCGACCGATAATTTCAGATACTTCACCCAATGTACCATTTTGAGCCATTGCATCTGCCATAATATTACTTCCTTTGATATTAATTTTCCTAAAAATATCAGCGTTACCAATAGTGTCTACTTTTGCAGTATCAACTATCGGATGTAATTCTACATTTAATGGTATCTGATCTACCTCACCTATCAACTGTTTGTAACGGTTTCTTAATTCTGTTAAAAATATTTCCACTTGACTTATATTTAAACTGTATAAATTCGATTGAACAGCGACAGTACAAAAAGTTGGATCAAAAACAATAGTTACAAACTCTCCAATATACTCATCATCCTGTAAGATTAAATCTTCCTTTGGATCCCCAATTCGTTTTTTGGGTGGTATATCATTTTCTCTAAGTTTTCCAATTTGAAAAGAGTAAACTCTTGCCCGTTCGTCATATATTATCGTATGTCGATCGAATTCAGCTATATATTCTCTAACATTAACCACACAGTCAAGTGGATTTTGCATCACAGATAAATAATCTAATAAAGTTGTCATATCCCAAGGTGCTTCTAAATTTCTCCCTTGCATGTTAGGAGGGATTACATCTGGAACTAGATTTATTGTGAAATAATTAAATCTTACACGTTTTACAGTCATTTTTACAACATCTCCTTCTATCTTCATTATCTGATAAAAAGAGACTATTTACCTATATTAATCATTCGTCATTTTTCGACATCAAAAAAAGAACACTGAATAATTTCAATCAATCCTTCAGCGTTCTTTACAATGCGATAACTAAGTTTCACAAATCTATTTATACTGTCTTATTTATCATTGTGTTAGTATCTCTTTTCAATTCTAGTACAACATTAGATCTATCGTTTCTAAACTTAGCAAGTGTACCTTCCTCCAAGCCTGTCAACGCCTCGAACATTTCTTCACGTAAAGTTAATTGATACTCGTTTGAAAGTTCTTCTAAAATGCTATTACCATCAAAAACATCATTTTCGAGTAATGTTAGAATTGACTTTTTTATTAAAACTGGGCTTGTAGGCTTAGACTGTCCATCTAATGGTTCTTTTTTTCTCCAACCATTTTTACTCATTTGTCTTTGCAGATATGAATATTGGTTGAAAGTGATTACTCCCAAATTATAAGCTCTTCTGACCATAACACCCACAGACACATGCCATTTCTTCTTCATAAAAACATAATGGTCTAGGTCAATCGGAAACATACTAACATCTCTAATAAAAGGTTCTTTAGGTAATAGAAACGCACTAGCAAAATCATTGGCTTGCTGTTCCATTTCTCTTTCTTCATCCTTAGATAATGTAGATAAGTCAAGATAAGGTTCATGAATCAATATATGAGCAAGCTCATGCGCTGCATCAAACTGTCTTCTATATCTACTACCTTTATCATTTCCTAATACTACAAAATAAACATCTGAACCATTTATTTTCCTTGTCTGTGTATATGCATCAATTTCAGCAACATTTATTCTTGAAGTAGAAACAATTATTCCATTTACCTCTAGGAGTTCAACCATATTTTTAATTGGTTTATCTCCTAGTCCCCAAAACTCCCTGGCTTGTACAGCCATTTCTTCTATGCTCATATTATCTACATCTAAATTAGGTAAGTTTTCTTTAGGCAAATCAATATACTCATTGATCAATTGATAAATAATTGAAAGAAAATCTAGCCTCAACTTCTGAGCCTCAAGATCCTTCTTCAAAGTTTTCGCAAGCGCTCTAAAATAAGCATTACCTACTTTATCTGTAACAGTATCATCTTCAAAATAGAACTTTCTTGGGAAGCCTAGAACTCCCTCCAGTTGAAGCATGATTTCTCCACCAGGTGGACTAATATTTTTTTCATACTTAGAAATCATTTGTTTAGATATTGAAAGCTTTTCCGCTAAATCCAATAAACTCATTGCATTAAAGCGTCTAGCTAATTTCAATCTTTCACCATTAAATTTAGATGTAATCATCTTAAAAAATCCCTTTCTATGAGAAGAGCGCGATTTTATTGAGATGTTTTCTTGCGCTTTGTTTTCAGTGGAACGTCCATGTCATGTTGTTCTTGTTCTTGTTGTTTGTTATCCGTATCACTATCATCATTAGCAGCAACAGTAATAAAGTCACTCCAATCCTCTTCATAAAGCGTATCTAAATTTTCATTTAATACATTAGCTTTAACGGATTTTAATTCATAGCCTTTCATATCAAGACTAATCACACAGAACTGTTCAATCTCACAAGGACATGCTTGAAGCATTTCCTTATATATTCGATGAGCTTCCTCTTCATCGAAATCCAAGCCAAATGATATCTGTATCGCTCTTCTCTGACTCAAATCTAATTTCCCCTCAAAATCCGCATTACATACCCCAGAAATGGCAGAAATGTAATGCATCACTTTAGGCTTTATCTTTCCTGTCTGCCTAGCATCAAGATTGTCTTGAGACAAAAGGAAAAATAAAGTCTTACTTGTTGTATCAACAAGCCCTGTAACTTTCCAGCCATTTCTCTTTGTTTTGAACGAAACAAGCCCTTCTGCGTCATTCCCAAGTTGATGAGGATATATAAAACTCCATTTTGCCATCCCATGACCATTGTTAAATCCATAATCATTTGCTAATCTATCGCTAGCCTTAGACAACGATGCTTGAACCCTTTGAATGATTTGTCTGATACTATTTCCATCAACATTCAGTTTAAAAGGCAAAGACGACACTCCCGTTCTTTAATATTTTGTCATCTTATTTTTACATTTTATTTTAAAAACGTCAACCTTTAAACTTATATTTTGAAAAATAGTCAATATTTAATTCATTTCTAATTAAAAGGGATATTAAATTCATATCAATATCCCTTTTAAAAATCCCTTCATAACTTCCAATATAGTCAAAATATTAAACTTCCAAGCGATACACAATTTGTTCTGCCTTATCATTTAACACAAGCTCGTCCACAATGATAAAAACTGTGCTGGTACATTTCCAAAATACAATACTTCTGGTGCGAATTCAGTTTTAGTACAGCCTTGATTTATACATATATCTTTCCAACGTTGCTCAATCTCACGATAATTCTCATCATAATCTTGAAAAGGGATCATTGTCTTCCAATAAG
>NZ_JBALLY010000214.1:0-1825 GCF_036963045.1 Bacillus sp. JJ864
AAAATGGATTTATATAGACCAAATATGGCTAATTATTTGGTCTATTTTATATGGAGTGCCGGGCATAATAACATTAATTTCACGTTAGTTTAGTAGGATGATTCAAAAACCCCTTAATTTCACGAACCAATTCCCTTGTATGATCAAACATCATAGCATGAGACGATTCAGGAATTACAACTGTTTTACTTTCACTTAATTTAGATTCAACATTTTTTATAAATGCTAATTTCTTTTTAAGGTCACCTTCTTTTTCTGCTGGAAGAAACAATACTCTACATTGGACATTATCATAGCACTCTTCTATCCTGCGATCATAAAGATCCTCCGCAATCTGTCTCATGTTGTCTCTCATAGATACAAACGTCACTTTTCCACTTTGAAGTTTTCGAGGTTTATAATCTTCCATAACTAAAGCTCTGTTCTTATTCCATGGCAGCCAATTCCAAGAGATATGTCGGTTACACAATGGTTAAACCAAACGGAAACTTCGTCAAAAGAACTTACTTTACGAGCAACGCTAACTAAAAAAGGCTGTAAAATAATTGATCCTCATCCTATTGGAGAATGGATTCAAGTTACCTCTAATGGTACTGGGGTAATTACAGAAAAATTCAGAGAGTCAGATATCCCTTTTATCGGAGGACTGTTCCTTAGTCTTGGAGCTGAAATATTAATAGAGGAGCCTGCTGAATTAATACAGTTTGTACAGGAAAAAGCGCTGGAAGTAGTTAACCAATACTCGAAAATATAAAACATCTCCTTATTTTTACAATTCATAGTATATAATTAGTTTTGTTTGTACAACCAAATTACTTTTTAGAAGCAGGTGAAACAATGGAAACCGTTCGCGTACTTATAGCTGATGATGAAAAAGAAATAAGAGATTTGTTAAAGAAATATCTTGAGAGAGAATTCTATACAGTAGATGTAGCAATCGATGGTGAGAAAGCTCTTCATTTATTTAAACAAAACAAATATAACCTCGTCATATTAGATCTGATGATGCCGAAAATAGATGGGATTGAAGTATGCAAAAAGCTTAGAGAGCAAACAAACATTCCTATATTAATGCTTACTGCTAAAGATCATGAGGTAGATAAAATTTTAGGATTAAGCATAGGCGCCGATGATTATATTACAAAGCCTTTCAGTATTCATGAAGTAGTTGCACGGGTGAAAGCTCTTATGAGGCGTTTTTTAATATTAGGAAGCGACGCTATCTCTCATGAACAAACAGTCCTTCAGTTTAAAGGGTTAACCATTGATTTTAAAAAATACACAGTTACCGTAGGTGAAGAAGAAATAGCTTTAACCGCAAAAGAACTAGAACTACTAAAATTTTTCGCTTCCAACCCTGAACAAGTATTTACGAAAACACAACTCTTTCGCAATGTTTGGGACAGTAACTATATAGAAGATGATAATACAGTTATGGTACATATTAGAAAACTTAGAAAGAAGATCGAAACGGATCCTTCTAACCCCGAATTTATCCAAACTGTGTGGGGAATCGGCTATAAATTTGTAGGTAAAAAAGATGAAGAACGATAAAGTTCTCTATCTTATCTCACTTCAGCTTATCGTCATTCCGATACTTCTGCTTATTGAAATGAGTCATACATGTAAACTCATTTTATTTACTGTATTATTTCTTATAACGATACGCCTTTTCTTTATAAGAATCCATTTTATTCAGAGCCGGAAATCTATCATTGCTAGCTTACGACGAGCAATTCATGGAAATTTACAGACAAGGTTATACACGACCGATGATAACTCGTTGGATGATGTAATTTTTTCTATAAATGAATTAATTACAGAA
>NZ_JBALLY010000214.1:1930-3094 GCF_036963045.1 Bacillus sp. JJ864
AATTGCTTCTTCAGAAGATGAACAACGAGAATATCTCGAAATACTCTCAAAGAAATCAAGTAGCTTAAAACAATTAGTTGATCAAATATTTAATATGGCTAAGCTCGATGCAGATGAATTCCCCCTACAAAAAGAGTCTCTCGATTTTGCTGAGATTACTAGAGAGTCGCTAATTGAATTTTTACCTGAACTCACAAAACATAACATAGAATTGCAAGTTCATATTCCAGAAACACCTTGCCCTATTACAGCAGACCACCTTAGTCTTGTCCGAATTATAGGTAACCTCATGAAAAATGCGATACATTACGGAAAAGTTGGAAAGGTAGCGGGAATAGAACTACTAGAAACCACGTCTGAATACCAACTACTCATTTGGGACAAAGGACCTGGAATTTCAAATAATGATTTAGAAAACGTATTTGAGAGAATGTATAGAAGTGACCAATCAAGGAATGCTTCGCATGGCGGGAGTGGTCTAGGACTCGCTATTGCAAAAGCTCTCGTAGAAAAAAACGGCGGCCAAATATGGGTAGAAAGTATTCCGTGGAAAAGAACCACCTTTGGCTTTTCCATCCCTAAACAAACTACTTTTAAGAAATAGTTAAGAAATGATTAAGCAGCAGTTAAATCCTCCTTTTTATTATGTAAGTAAGAGTTCATAGAAAGTAGGTGTTCCAAAATGAGTGCAATTATAAAAACAACAAACCTTACTAAAATTTACGGCAATCAAAAATCAGTAGATAATCTAAATATAAATGTAAATCAAGGAGAGATTTACGGCTTTATCGGACGAAACGGCGCAGGTAAAACAACGACAATTCGAATGCTGCTAGGTCTCATAAAACCTACAAGCGGAAAAATCGAAATATTCGGGGAGGATTTTTCCAAAAACCAAAAAGAAATTTTAAGAAGAATTGGTTCTATCGTTGAAGTTCCAGGGTTTTATGAAAACCTTACCGCAAGAGAGAACCTATTAATTAACGCAAAGATAATCGGAGTCCATAAAAAGAATGCCATTGAAGAAGCACTAGAAATTGTAGGATTGCAGCATGAAACAAAAAAGCTGGTGGGTAAATACTCTTTGGGGATGAAACAACGATTAGGAATCGCAAGAGCCCTTCTCCATTATCCGGAACTATTAATACTTGATGAACCAACAAA
>NZ_JBALLY010000214.1:3213-5496 GCF_036963045.1 Bacillus sp. JJ864
AAGGAAAACTATTAGAAGAAATTGCTCTCGATACACTTCGAAAAACAAATCGTAAATACTTAGAATTCCAAGTAAATGACGATAATAAAGCTGCAATGCTTTTAGAAAAACAATTTCATATTATGGATTACGAAGTACATGACGAAGGAAATATTCGCGTTTATTCTCATTTCGGACAACAAGGACAGATTAATAAAATGTTTGTTCAAAATGATATTGAAGTATTAAAAATTATGATGAGTGAAGACAGATTAGAGGATTATTTCACCAAATTGGTTGGGGGTGGGACCATTGGTTAATCTACTATATACGGAACTATTAAAACTGAAACGTTCTAATATGTTTCTAATTAGTATTATTGGAGCAGCTGTAGCACCTTTTATGGTAGTAGTCGCATCGTATATACACATAAAAACAAAACAACCCACTAAAACTATTTTGTTTACTGATCTATTTACCGAGGCCCATCTATATACCCTTTTAGTGATTGGAGTTCCCTTATATGGAGTTGTCACCGCTTATCTCTTTAACCGTGAGTATACAGAAAACACATTAAAGAATTTATTAACCATCCCTGTATCACGTATTAGCTTTATCATTAGCAAGTTCATTCTCCTTTTTATTTGGATTATGATATTGACCATGGTTTCTTGGGGATTAACTCTACTATTAGGACTATTAGGAAACTTTCCTGGTCTAAGTAACTTATTAATTCTACAATCTTTCATGAAGTTTTTAATAGGCGGTGGATTTCTTTTTATCTTATCCACTCCTATTGTATTTCTAACTCTTATTATGAAGACTTATGTATCGCCTATTATATTAACTATAGTTATTACAATGCTAAATGTTATGACCGCTAATTCAGAACACAAAGATTTATTCCCTTGGGCAGCGACAATTGATATCGTAAATAACAAACTACAACCAACATATCCACCAGAATATTCTTATATTATCATTGCCGCTACAGCTATTATCGGTTTTCTCGCAACACTATTCTATTTTAAAAAAGTTGATATTCATTGATTTAACTACTAAGCAAGAAGTATTAGTGTCTCATGAAAAGATAAAACCAAAGTATTACAAGTCCCTTCGGAAGTACTGATGGGACTATTTATTCACAAACACCTAAAGGGTTTCCGTCAAGATCAAAAAACGTAAAGAATTTGGTAACCCCTTCTCCGCTAATAGGATTTACTTTAACACCGCGTTCAATTAACAATCGGTAAGTTTCATTAATATCTTTAGGAATAAAGTTATAATATTTCCCTACTCCAAAGTTATTCTCAGGAAACTTCATCGGTTGATGAAGTTTCTTATATATTAGATAAACACTCATTTTCCTCATATAAAGTATTAACATACTCTTTTAAATTTTTAATGAATAATAGAATCTCTTGACTAGACATTCTAGCATGTTGCAGATGAAATATGTTTTCTTTTCCGATTTTTAACTCGTTTGAAATCAAGGTAATAGGGATATTCCTAAAGACATGCCACGGAAAATACAAGTGTACAAAAGTTTCTCTAAAATATATACCCGATTGACAAACTAATACTCCATCCGAACCTTTACTCAAATTACCAAGGACAGATGTATCTAAAAAAGCAATGATTTCTTCTTCTTTTGAAATAATATATCGCGCCAAAATTTTATTTAACTTTTTTCTAAAATATGAGTATCTACAAATAATCCATTATCAGGTTCTAATAATTCATCATACTTCTCAAACAAAGTGCAGATTGATTTTATCTCATCAATTTTTATAACTGGATATATATCATTTTTCTTTGAATTATGGAATGAACTTTTAAGAGTTATAAGTAATTCTTTAAATAACAGTGGTGGATAATCACTCCCGTTAATATTAAAACTTTTTTGTGCATCAAAAGATAAAAAACCATCTTTATCAATTTCGATTTGTTGCACTTCATTTAATTTATCCCATTTCATATTCCCTTTACCTAATAGCCAATTTTTCCAATATAAACCCGAACTTGTAAAGTAAACACCATATTTTCCTGAGCCAAACAAATTGCAACTTAAAAAAGCAATAATTCGATCATTCTTTGGTATAGAGAAACGCTTTTTTGCAATTGACAAGAAATCTTCAGGTATTCTGCCAACATAAAATCTAGACTGTAGATATTCTAAACAAATATCAATTAAACGACTAATATCTATATTCAGCATGAGAATTCTCCGTTTCTTATATATTTTCGATGTAACTACTCAGCCGTACACTTCATTTAGAAGTTTAGTAAAGAGTATAATTCCAG
>NZ_JBALLY010000214.1:5621-6207 GCF_036963045.1 Bacillus sp. JJ864
AGAGTGACTGAGTAGTTACTTTTCGATATAATAAATCATAATATTATTAGGTAAATATTAACACTTCAATTTCACTTAAATTGAGGGGCACTCTATTAGATTCTAAAATCAATTAGTATTAGATTGAAAAATTGATGATTGTGTTTTATCGTTTTTGGGTAGTGTATTTTTGTTAGCTTGATGGTAATGTGGCGCTATCCCATGTCCACCAGCTTAAACTTTTCATCTAAGGAGAATTCGAGACGAAGATAAAAATATTGAGTATACATGTATATTCATTACAATTAAGAGCACATTATATACAAATATAATGGAGGTGTAATTATGAATATTCAAAGACACGGTTATAATACAAACGACATTCTTATTGCAGGTGCAGCAAGTGCAATTGAGCAAATGAAATATGAAATTGCTCGTGAGCTTGGGGTCACACTTGGTCCAGAGACGTCTGCACGTGCCAACGGTTCTGTCGGAGGAGAAATCACAAAACGCCTTGTTCGAATGGGTGAAGAGAAATTAGTGGGTCAATATAGAACTCATTAAAAATTTTACATAGTTAGATTAAAAAGTATCCTTTATCATATCT
>NZ_JBALLY010000215.1:0-3053 GCF_036963045.1 Bacillus sp. JJ864
TCTTCATGATCATGAAGAAAACAGTTATTGTAAGTTGCTACTGACTGTATACTAAATTTCAATACAATTTCCCGTATCTCTAGTACAGTAAATTATTTTATTTTTTTAACGAAAACGACCATTTACGATGAAGTTTATAATTTTGTTCATAGACAACCTTAAGAAGCTCTACACTATATGCCTCCGCTAAACCAATCCTAAATAACCGGAATTAGCCTACACAACAATTTATTCTATCATCTCAACAAATTTCTGAAGAGCAGCCGAAAAAAGTACATCTTTCCTCATAATAAAATAAGTTGGTACATTGGAATATTTCTTAGGTAAATCAGTTATAGTTAAAGGCTGCTCATGGTCTTTCAAAATTGATTTGACCATGATGGCTATGCCCATTCCCGCCTTTACACAGCCAATAATTGCTTCAATTGTACCGAATTCTAATACACGCTTTGGATAAATGCCTTCTTCTTGTTGCCACTTTTCTATCATGTTCCGATAGTGACAACCGTTCCCAAAGGCTAACATAGTGACTTTATCAAGTTCTTGGAAAGTATGTAAAGGTTGGTGACTAATAATCGTTAGTTCTTCTTCACAAAAGAGAATAGAAGTTAAGTCTGGGTGATGAACATCCTCAACAATGAATGCCCCTTCTAGTTTTCGTTCGAGCACAAGTTGAGTTAACTCAGTGCTTGTATGGGTTTCTAACACTAATTCAACCTCAGGATAATTTTCATAATAGCTTTTCAGAAGTGGAGGTAATCGGACTGCAGCTGTAGAGTTGGTAGATCCAATCTTCAGCGTACCAAGAGGTTTCGAATGATTACTTTGTACCAATCTGATTGATTGCTCGGTTAAATCTAGAATCTTCCTAGCATACGTTAACAAAATCTCGCCATTAGAATTTAAAGTAACTCCCTTTCCGTTACGGTAAAATAAAGGGACTCCCAGCTCATCTTCTAGCTGTTTTATTTTCATCGTTACATTTGATTGAACATAGTTTAGTGACTTCGCTGCTTTTGATATACTTCCTTCTTCAGCAACCTTTTTAAATACCGTCAAATCTTTAATATCCACATAACTCACCTCTTAAGATATCATTTTTTTTGATATTTTTTATCTTTATTATTCATTTTACATGATATCTCGATATTCATACAATAAGAGCAAGAGGGGGTTATGTTAAAATGCAGACTAAAAATGATTCCACTAGCTCTTACAAATGGGTTATTTTATTGATTGCAACTATTTCACAAACATTTGCTACGTTTGTTACATACGGGATTGGTCCTTTAGCTTCATTATGGCAACATGTGCATCACTTATCTCAGTTTCAAGCAGGGTTACTTGTATCAGCTGTAAATATTGGACCTATCTTCTCGATGCTATTTTTTGGAAACTTAATGGATCGATATGGAGAAAGATGGATTGTAGGTGTAGGTTCTATCTTACTTGGAGCAAGTATGTTGTTTGCCTATCCAGTCACCAATTACACATATCTAATTGTTATTTTATTATTTGTAGGAGTATGGTATGGAACGGCTCAACTTGGAGGTAGTAAGGCTATTGTAAAGTGGTTTCCTCCTCAGCGCAGAGGACTTGCCATGGGCATTCGCCAAACTGGAATTCCGATTGGAGGCGCTTTAGCTTCTAGTACGCTCCCTTTCTTTTTTTATCAATACGGGCTACCTTCCGTCATCCTTGTGCAAGCGATTGCATCTATTAGTGGAGGCTTATTGTTCATCCTATTTTATCGTGAGGAGCATTCCCCCGTTCAAAAAACGGAAACAGTGCCATTCCTTACAAAGTTAAAGAAAGTACAAAGGAACCATTCTCTCTATCCTATCTTTTTAATTGGAATAACAATGATTTCTTTACAAATGGTGCTCGTTGCCCATTTAATGAGTTATTTTACAAGTGAAGTTCATACAAATCTTCATCATGCTGGAACATTATTAAGTGTAGTATTGTTAGGTGGAATGATTGGGAGGATCCTTTTAGCCTGGGCTAGTGATACTGTATGTAAAGGAAATCGTGTCGTTCCATTGCAAATAACTATCGGTATCACTGTCTTATTGCTTCTTTGTATGAGCTATTTCATATCTTATATAACTTTTGGATCACTTATAATCTTATGCTTCTTTCTTGGTTTCTTTGCTATCGGGTGGTTTAGTTTATTTATCATTTTAGTTTCAGAAAAATCAGATCCGCAATTTATTGATTTAACTGTGAGTTTTGCTTTAACATTAAATCAATTCGCTATTGTTCTTGCGCCTACGTTATTTGGTATACTTGTTGACTATCTGCATAGTTATACCGCTCCGTTTAGTATCCTAGCTCTTCTCATTGCTTTGAGTGGAATATGGTTAACCATTACCGAATATCGTAACAAACAATTGCGTATTCAAAATTTTTTATCAGTTAAACAAATTTTGAAGATAATTTATCATTCGAAACTAACAATAAGCCCATTTAAAAATGAACTGTACCCTAAAGCTTAAACTCTTTTAGTGTCCGCAATTCGGGGTACAGTTCAGATACTTGAATTTTTGTCTTTTTAATTATGATATATTTTCTAAGAATTCATTTAAAGATGCAAACATTATTTCAGGTTCCCAATCGCCTTCATTTTTCCCTGTTAAAGAATTCCCTTCTTCATCTACACTATTCCCTACTACCAATTTCTTTTTGAATCTTTTTAGGTAACTTTTGAAGGACTAGCTCATAAGAATGAATAATTAACTTCTCCCATAACTCTTTAGGAATACCAGCATCTAAATAAATGGAATTCCAATGCACTTTATTCATGTAATACCCAGGAATAATTCCTTCGTATGTTTCCCTTAAGTATTCAGCACGCTCAGGATCACATTTCAATGATAGTATAGGTTTGCCCACTGAATCGCCGCCAAACATAGCAAACATTTTACCTCCCACTTGATAACGATCTGCTTGCCATTCTATTTTGTAATCATGAATTGCTCCAGGCTGATTTCGACAATAATCTTCTAATATATGTTTCTCCATAACTAGACTCCTTATATATAATTACAACT
>NZ_JBALLY010000216.1:0-10087 GCF_036963045.1 Bacillus sp. JJ864
TTTCAACATATAAATCGCTGCTATGCAAAACACATATTCCCTCTCACACGTAGAATAAAAAGGAAATAACCGTTTTTTATGCATAGCTAAGTACTTTGATAATAACCAATCAATTTCATTTCAAAGGAAGATAATAACATTCAAAATATAAATAAAAATGGAATTATGTTAATATTATAAATATTATTCATAAAAGGAGCATAAACATGAATGTTTCACTAGTAAAGCCTACACTTGAACTACAAAAGGAATACTTAAATTTCTATCAGGAATGGAAAGCTAGCGGTGAAAATATGGTACCGTGGGTCATTAGTAAAGACCCATTCGATTTTCATGGAATGGTTCAGTTTCTAATAGACTCAGAGAAAGGTGAAAATCTTCCTAAAGGTTGGGTACCTGATTCTACTTATTGGTTAATTACCGAACAGAAAGAAGTGGTTGGTGCTGTAAATATACGCCATCAATTAACAGAGAAATTATTACATTGCGGCGGGCATATCGGTTATGGCATCCGTCCTTCTGAAAGACAAAAAGGGTACGCTACTATTCTATTACGTTTAGCATTGGAAAAAACGAAAGAACTAGGTATCAAAAAAGCGCTTCTTGTTTGTGACGAGAGTAATATCGGTTCAGAAAAAACAATTATCAAAAATGGCGGTATACCTGATTCAAATTATATTGAAGAAGATGGCAATGTCGTAAAAAGATATTGGATTGAATTATAACGTATGAAGTAAAGATACATTTAATTGTCAATACAAAAAGGTGCTTTCATAAGTAGCACCTTTTTGTATACATCTATTTACTTCAATTCACATCTTTTCAGAAGTTTTCTAAAAAGAGTTCATACCTACACCTATACAGCACGTACCTCTGCAACTAATTTCTGACCATCTATATACATTACAAGCTTTACTGGGTTATTGCTTGCGTTCTCAAATACTAAATCTAAATACGGATATGCAATTGTTGCATCTCTGCCTTTAGGCACATAACCTACTTCTTTGGAATGTGTTGATCTCTCTACCATTTTTAATCCAGCTTGATCTGCAGCGTTAAACAATGTAGAAGAAGTTTGGCATACCCCTCCGCCATATCCATCCACTAGTTTACCATCTACAATCTCTTTCCCTAACTGATAACCTTTATCAGGCGTAGTATCTCCGACTAAAGAATTAAAGGAAAATCTATCTCCCTTGCCTAATACAACCCCATTGACAGTACTTGCAGACAAACGAATATTTTCAATTCTACCACCTGTAGAACCACCCAAATTCGTTTCATATCTTCCTATTACTGTTCCGTTGCCACTTCCATTCTCTGGTGTTGCTGCAGGTTTTTTCTCTACAATCGGCAACTGATAAGCAGACTCCCACATTCCAACATTCATCAATTTATCTACTAATTCTTTTTCCATTAATTCGTAAGAAGGCTTTCCTTCTACCCATGTACCATCACTTTTCATACGAGAAGGAACCATCTTTGTATCTACACTCTTTGCAACTTCGCTAACTACCTTAGACACTTCTTTTTTAAATGTTTTTTCATCTTCGAAATAACCTAAACTAGCTAAATCTATCTTTTTTACTTCTTTTCCAGTTCTACCATCTACTAAACTAATACTTTTATTAACCTCCGCTTTTGCTTCTACAGTATGATCACCAATGCCACTTACTAATGTAACCTCACTAGCTTTTGCATTACACCCGCTGACTACGCCTAAACATAATGTCCCTAACATTAAAATACGAACCTTACGTAACAAATTACTCTCTCCTTCTATTCTCTATCTTTTTTCTAGTTTCAACAATTCTATGTATGTATAATTACATTACTTTTTAAAATAAATTTTATGTATTACTGTCGTATTTGCACCATATCTTAAGTTACTCTTTTCTTTCATAAAAGTCTACACATATTTCCTTAAAACATTCTTAAGGGCTTTAAAAATCCAACGCCTCACACACCCAGTATATACCAAAAAATACACTGTGACAATTTTTATACATTCAATATTTTATTATACCAATATTGCTTAAAAATGTAGTGAAAAATGATTATTTTTAAGATAAAGAAAACGTATTATTCAGAAGTATCAATATTCTGCGCGAATGCAAACATCACCGTTATTAAATTGACGAATGTTTTCTCCATCTCTATACTGAAAAGAGTTAACGAAATGAAACAAGGTGATAATCATGGATTTTGAAATAAATTTTCTTTCCTTTTACGTCGTACAAGTAGACGGACAAGGCGAACAAGCTGATAAACGTTATAAGCATTTTCAAACGTTAGATGCAGAAGAATATGAAGACAGTCCATTAAAAGACTTTCTAGATGGAGAATTGTTAAAAATTTCGAAGCGAAAAGTAGACCGTCATCCAAAAAGCGAACAAGTTCCAACAAAAATTGGCCGCTTCATTGTTGAAGTTGGTCATAAATTAGATTCAAACCCGAACTACAACCTATTTAACCGTATTCGCTTTGCAGAAACAAAAGAAACATTTAAGGATACAAACGAACCCCTCGTCTATACATATATTGATACAAGCGCTGTACGCGGCGGTGTATTTCTCGTTGTCCAAGCAAAGCTTCGCAAATACTTTGACGATCCGTTTGTTTTTGTAATGAAATGTGACTTCGAACCAAAAGTTGCTTCTATTTCCGACGAAGCAACATTAATTCGAAATGTTGAAATGGCCATCACAACGAAAAATATGAAGTCGATTCAATATCCATACATGCCAGAAGAAGGCATTGTCGAAGTTGGCGAACTAAAAATCCACCAAGCATCACACGCACGTTACTTCGAAGACTTCTTAAAATTCGTTGAGTACGAGCGTTCCATGCCAGAAATTATGAAAACACAAGTAATGGATATGGTATACGACCAAATTGAAGACGTCTTTGAAGAAGGTACAGAAGAACGGGAACAATTCGACCAGGCGATGGAAGTGTGGGCTGCGAGTCCTAAACGCGAAATTATGGAACACTTTTCAACAGAAGAAGTAATGGAAGCTACCGCACAAATTGTGGAGCATACCCCAGAGATCGAATTAAAGCTAAAGGCAGACCATATTTCTGTGAAGGCCTTGCTTGCGGATTTTGGAGACCAAATTCATATCGCAAAAGTGAATGATAGATATGTATTGATGATTGAGGCGGACACGCTTACGTTTGAAAAAGGCTTCTCCCCTATTGAGTTTTTGAAGCCGGATGAGCTGCAGGATGTAATTGAGCGAATTGAGAAGAAGCAGCAATACGGATATGGTATAGGGGACGGAGAATAAGATCTTAAAACTATTTTGAACGTTTTAGTGCCCAAAATATACTTTTTATCTTTTAAAAGGTTTCCTTATATGAATTAAAAACGAGTGCGTGTAATAAACACACGCACTCGTTTTTCTCTTTTCTTTTCAACTTTACATGTAATAGGAATATGCTCTGGTCGTTTCTATATGCGGCCAGATGCTCTTGTTCTCCTCTAAAAACCAAAAAGATATTATGTCGTTTTTTAACTTAAATATTTGCATGCATTCTATATATTGTTCATAAAAGAGTAATATATTCTTTCAATCTTTGAAACCATCACATCTTGAGTTAAATGTTGCCGTGAATAAGTCTGAGCCTCTCTTCCTAATTGTTCACGAAGGCTCTTATTCGTTAAAAGCAATTGAATAGCATCGGAAAGTTGTTGCACATTTCCAGGTTCACAAATGATCCCTGTTTTTCCGTTTTGAATCATTTCCGGTATGCCACCGCAATTTGTTGTAATAATAGCTTGACGAGTAAGCATAGCTTCAATAACTGAAATTGGAAAGTTATCGTTAATAGTAGGTAATACATAGATTGTAGAAACAGAAAGAATTTCTGGTATATCTGTTCTTCTGCCAAAAAATTTAACATTGTCAAGGCCGAGTTCTATTACTTGATTTTCTAGCCTTTCTCGCATGACACCATCCCCAACAATCCATACCTCTACATTCGTTAAATCTTGTTGAATTTGTGAGATTGCTTTTAGAAGAATATCATGACCTTTTCTAGGTGAGAGGCGAGAAACACAGGAAATGACAAGTTTGTTATTATACTTCGTTTTAGATTTTGAATCTTGCTGAAAATCTATACCTGTATGAATAGTAATTAATTGATCTGCCTTTGCTCCGTATTCTTTTAAAGGAGAATGAAAAGAATTACTGATTGTTATGATTTGATCAGCCGCTCTTATTCCCTGTTTTTCAATTCCACTGAAATACGCTTCTTCAATTGATCCTTCTTCTATTTTATCAAATTTTAATCGGCTCTTTGTGAAATGCCCATGCGGTGTAAAAAAAAGTGGTTTCTTATATTCTAGGTTTAGTTGTCCTAATAAAAAGGCCGCGAATAAATCTTGTGCATGAAAGACATCATATTGCTCTAAGCTTTTTTCTCTTAAGAAAGACTTAAAAACATTCAAAAAACTTGTGTTTTTTATAATTTTTTCATTCACTATCCCATATCGTTGTAACATAAAATCCCTTGCATGTTCTGCAGCCTTCGGAATGTCTTTCTCTAAATGAACTGTTGTCATTTGAGTAGGAGAGATGACTTCTACGTCATGACCATACTTTTCAAAGCCTGTTTTTAAAGAAGTAATATAGTTTGATAATCCACCTGTATTAGGATATTTCAAAAATGTTACATAAAGAATTTTTAATTTTTTTATTTTACTTAATGTGTTATCTTTTTTAATTCCAAACGTCCGAAACGGTTCGTTTATATGATCCTTTTTATTATCTATTTGATAGTATTCATCCATGATTTTTAGTAGGCTCGTATGGAAAGGATCATTACATTCATTTCGTCTTTCCTTTGCTGTATTCAGAAGCATCTCCTCCTCACTCAGCTGATTATGAAAATTGTATATATGCTATAAACTTAATTCACTTCCCCAGGTAGATATTTTTTCAAGATGATATGGTAGTAATTCACCGCCGCGGTTATCAAATATTCTTCGCAGCTGAGTATGCAGTCCCTTTTCTAATGTTCTTTGCAAATACGCCATTTTATAAAGGTCCATTGGATTTGTTTTAAAGTTTATGCCATTCTTTTGCATTTCTTTTGCATAGACTTCCACACAATGTGTACGAATTTCTTCTGCACTGCTTTGCCAATCTTTTCTGAAGCCTAATAAAATTTCAACTAGAACAACCATATCAAACCAGACAGGTGCATATTTAGTTGACTCCCAATCGATAAACTGGATATGCCACGGTGCATGTAGTGTTACATTATTACTGCAAATATTTTGCAAATGAAGATCGCCATGCGTTATCGATGAACCATTTTTAAATAGTTCCGGAAAAAAATCTGGTCCCTTATTACATAGTTTTACTAGCGATTTATAATGAGGTTTAATAATCTCCCTTAACCGATCGTCTTTCATTCCATCATCAAGAAAATCAATCGTCTTTTCAATTTGTTTCGTTCGATCATTCCTCATGCGGCTCGATTCATAAATAGGGAGCCACGTTTTCCAAGCATATTTATGTTTTTTATAATTTTCTTCAAATGTGTGTGCGTGAAGTTTAGCAACAGTGGGAATAATGTAGTCAAAATGTTTCGGTAAAAAGGTAATCTGACCACGTATTTGACGTACAAACTCCATAAATATCCAAGTCTCATTGCCATTTTGTTCAATATGATATATTTCAGGAAGAAATTCTTTCAATATAGGATAAACTCTATCATATATATTAATCTCTATTTCGTTTTTGTAATCTGCTGAATTATATATTTTTAAAATGATAGGATAGGAATCAGCTTTTGTTTGAATAAATAATTTATAAATGCTACTTCTTCTTGTTGATTTTAAACACTCTATTTTATCAGAATTTATTACAACTCTCTTATTCATTGAATAAGAGAGTTTTTCTGCAATTCTTAACTTATAAAAGTAACCGGATAATCCTTCTGCCTCGTACAATATTTTCATTCCTTTCGCTTTCGTTTCCAGGCGTTTACCAAGTGAGACCATGTGCTTCTAATGAATGGCATTGGGTCATCCCACGCAAACAAGGCAAATTCTTTTTTACCTCTCAATCCTTTATAAAAGTCTTTCAATGTCATTTCAGCTCTTTTTTTCTTATGACGAAATGTTAAATAATATCGAACAAGATAAATCCATTTAATACCGTCTATTTGTTTGAGTCTCGGCGTTGGATTTTGCTTTGTCAAATATAAATAATACATGTAAACAAAATCGATACCAGCTGGCCCTGTGAGACTATGAGTTAACCAAAAGCGCGGGTTTATTTCAATAAACTTATAAACACCATCCCGAGGATCCTTTTTAAACTCTGCCATAGCAATACCTTTAAGACCAATATTTTTTAAAAAAGGCAAACATATATCCACCAATTCTGGAACTTGTTTACTAACAATGTGCGCTCCTGTTCCAAATTCAGCTGGGAATTGATGATTTTTTTGTAAAGAAAATAACGCAAGCAACTCCATGTTGTCGTCATAAAATGTCGCAACCTTATAAAAACATTGGTTGTCACCAGGAATAATTTCTTGAATTATGAGCTTTCCATGCTGTCGATATAATTGATACTCATTTCTAAGTTGATCTGCATTCTGAATGAGAATAGCCTTTTGGTTTATTTTTTTTCGAAACTCATGACCTAAAACCGGTTTTAATATACATGGAAAATCAACGTTCAATATTGCTTCTTCTAATTGTTCTTGTTTCGTAATTACATACGTTTTAGGACATGGAATATTATGTTTGACTGCCAGTTCATACGCTTTTTGTTTATTTAGTGTTTCTTCAATCAACGAATGTTCAGGGAACAAAAATAAAAAGTAGTTAGATAGCTCCATTCGATATTTTGAAATGAATACCACATAATCATCTGCACCTGTATACAAAACAGGTTTCACTTTAAATTCTTTAGCCAAGTTGATTAGAAAAGTTAGTAATTCTTTTTCTTCATACAAAGGGCTTGGGCATATTCCACATGTAGCAAGGCGCGATTTCCCTATTTTATAAGGCTTCTCTACATCAAATGCATAAACGCTAATTCCTTTTCTCGCCAAACTTCTAATAATCCCAATTCCATTTGCACTTAAATCCAGTACAACTGCCGCATGCTCATGATTCATTGAACTCTTCCTTACTTAAATCCTTTTTGTAGATGTTTTCAATGTTTGCTACCATAGTCTCCCTAGTTAAATACTTCTTAGCGAAATTTCTTGCGTTTTTACCCAACTGCTCTCGATCTTGCTGATTTGCAATAACAAACTGCAATGCGCGCGACAGTTTATTTGTATCTCCTGCATCGACAAGAATGCCTGTCTTAGAATCGTTAATTAGTTCAGGTATACCTCCCGATGGCGTCGAAATGACACAAACTCCGCTATGCATTGCCTCAATTATCGAAATTGGAAGGCTATCATTTAAAGTTGGAAGTACAAAAATATCAGTTTTACTTAAAATATCTGGCACATCGTCTCTTTGCCCTAAAAATTCCACCATGGAAAGATTCAAAGAATGAACCTGTTCTTCTAATTTCTCTCTCATCTCACCATCTCCGACAATAAGCAATTTAATTTTATCTTTATATTTGCTTTCCATCTGTGAAATGGCGTCAAGTAATACATTATGACCTTTTCTTGGTCCTAATCTAGCCACACATGTAATAACAATTTTCTTACGGGTTGAAGATGTATTTTTTATTTGATACTTATCAGGATAATCAATACCTGTCAGTACGGTTGTCATTTTCTCTTGCTTTGCCCCTAACTTCATTAACGGGCGACGAAATGAATCACTGAGAATAATAAGGTGATCGGCAAATTCAATTGCTTTTCTTTCTAATGCCATATGGTAGAATTCTTCTACTGAATCCTTTTTAAACATGCCGAACTTTACCCGATTGAAAGTAAACATTCCATGGGGAGTAAATATCATTTTTTTTCCATAATATTCATTGATTCTTCCTAATATATTAGCTGTAAACAAATCTTGCGCATGGAAGACGTCATATTTTTTAAATTTGATATTTTCACGAATCGTTCTTTCGTATATATACATATTTCTTTGATTTTTGATAATTGTGCTATTATAACTTCCATATCGTTCTTTTAAAAAAATTTTTAACTCAGGAACAATCCCTTCGCGCAACCTCTCCACTTGACTGCTAGAAAAGTGATTAGGAGAGATAATATCAACGTGATGTCCTTGTCTTCTTAATCCTTCACTAAGTGCTGTAATATAATTGGATAGTCCGCCAGTATGAGGATAGTCCCAAAATGTAGCGATTAATATTGAAAGTTTCTTCTTTTTAGACCCCTTTGACTCTGTATAATGTTCTTCTGCTGTACTTTTCTTTTTTTGTAATGAGTATGACTTAACTCCATAATATTTATCCAATGTTTGGATTATATAAGGATAAGGGAACTCAAATCTCTTTTTCACTTCCAAACCCTCCTTATTACTTCAAACGCTTCGGCATATGGTACGCCAATCGTCATTCCTCTAACCTTTCCTAAATACTCAACTCCTTTGTATGAACGCGGATGAGGAAAATCTCTCATTTCTACATCATAATGTTTAAGCGCCGTAATCTTTGAATCTATTTGATCTGTAATATTGACAAAATAATTAGGCTTGAAAGATTTATCATTCGTGTGTATATTCCACTCACTCGAAGAAACGGTTTCAAATGTAATCAATTCTATCGGTTGTTGGTTTGGTAGAGGGCGAGTCGCAGTCAGAACCGCTTGAAAAGTAACATAGTGATCCATATTCAGATCTCCATAATGATGGGTGAAGATTTTGCTTGGTTTATAAATTTGTATTAATTGTTCAATTTCTTTCGTTAATTGATGTAATGGAATTAATTCTAACTCTAAATTAGCATGTTCGAGGAATATCACTTCTTCAATACCAATTTCCTTATTTGCACAGCGGCCTAGTTGCTGTATGTGATGCGCTTCCTCTTTTCTTCCTAGAGCAGTAATAATTGAAATTACTTGATGTCCTTCTTCTACTAATCTTTTTAAAGTACCACCAGATCCTAATAACTCATCGTCGGGATGTGCGCCAATGACTAAAATACACTCTTTCATTAGTATTTTCACTCCTTGTACTACTTAATTTATGATTAATACTGCAAAAAGAAACTGTCATTAGCGGAAAACTTGTTTTTATTTATTACTAATAACCACTACTTCAGCCGTACATTTACATGGGCATTTCTCTCTATGTGATAAAGAAAACTTTTCATCATTGATGAAAAGCTTTTGCTAATTAGGCACATACCAATAGTTATCTTCCACGTTTATTCTGTAATTTTTAACGATTTTCAGAGAGAATCCTTATCACTCATTCATTGTAAAAAGAAGTAATCAAAAAAATATAGCGGTAGTTTGAATACGAAAAAACATGAAATACAAGGCACTTTATTTTTTATTGACGCTTCATCCAAGTATTGTATACGGAAGGCTGTATATTTTTCACTTCTTTTAAAAAATCGTTTGCCAACCCAAATTTTTCAAACCCCTTTAATAACTTAATAGGAGCCTTTCTATCTAAAGTAAAAGCTCTTTTATGATCAATTACTTTTAACTGACCTTTTTCATTTATTAAAACATGTCTCACTTCCGTGTCCCATCTTGTAAAGCCTATCTTTTTTAATTCACTTAACATTATTAATATTTTTTCAGTTAAATCTCCTGTAATTTTTTTTTCTCTTTTCAAGTGACGAGCAAGTGAAATCCCACTTATATACTCCATAACGATATAATTTTCTCCATATTCATAAAGTCGTGGAATAACAGGTGAAGATTGTCCAATTTTAAGAGCCTTCAATTCTTTCTTTTGAGTTTCTTCCAGAAAATATATTTTTACGCATTTATTATAAGTTAATTGGTATACTTCCCCATCTTTCCCGCTCCCAATGAGATTATATTTTTCTATATCTCTTCTACTTACTTTTCTTTTATTAAAATATGCTTTCATTTTATTTCTCCTTAACTGTAATTTTGGAATCACTTCATCTCATATTCTATGATTCATCACTCGCATATGTACCCTAGATTAATA
>NZ_JBALLY010000217.1:0-1192 GCF_036963045.1 Bacillus sp. JJ864
GTTTCTAGACGTAGCTGCATATACTGTGCCAACACGTAAGCGATCAGCGCAAGGTAAATCTGGTTCCATATCGCTTGCGGCTTATAGCTGTGCAGTTTTTTCAGGCGCAGATGCTGCTTTATCCATTTAAAGAAAAGTTCAATAAGCCATCGGCATTTGTAGATATGAGCTACTTCTTCGGCCTTTATGTCCTGTCGAGAGGTAAGTAGGCGATAAAAGCGCCTCTGCTCATCATAAAACTCTACGAGCCGGACCCGTTCCTTCATCTTGCGCCAACCGCTACCTACGTTCACAAGAGCATCTCGTGTGATCGGACTTCCCGGAGGGATTTCTCGTTCCTCCACAACATGGATTGAGGTGCGATCTCTCATTCGCATGACAAATTGAATGCCGCGCTCCATCCAGTTATCCATGTTTTTGTAGCTATCATAACCACGGTCCATGACATAAGTTGCCGCCTGCTCGGTGACCAGTTCGACCGCCCCGGCTCGGTCGCCTACGTTTAAAGTCGATGGGATGACAGCGTCCGGATATACCACTTCGGGTGAAGCGGCTACGAGCCGCACATGCAGCTTTACCCCACTGGAGGTATGCGAAACTCTGGCCCAATCCCCAAGTACCAAGGGGAGTGTGATTTTCGACGAATCAATGAGTGCCAGAGGTCCAATGGTTGAAGAAATGCCCTGCTGGTGAGCCGTCAGCTTCTGGACACGGGCAACGCTATGGAGAAAAAGCATGTGCAAGATTTCCGTCGGGATTTCGCTGAGTTTCCGTGACAATTGGGCTGCGCTGATGCTGGGCAGATCAAGGATGGACCGAATTTCAGAGTGTGCATAAATTTGTTCTTCCATCTCGATATAGCTTTGCCAATGGTTGAACTGAGCCAGAATGAAAATGAGAATGCTTTTGTTGATGGTGAGCTTCTTGGCGTAGCGATCGGCATGAAGGAGGCGATCGTGTACATCCAAAGGCAGTAAAGAAAGCAGTTGACGAACGACAGTGTTTTGGGTTACGTTATCCATGGGTTGGACTCCTTTTTAGAGGTCGTGGACAACGTGCTACGTCTTCTAAATTAGGAGCCTTTTTTTGTTTTGTCCATGAAAAAGATACAGGTAGTTACAGAAATAGTAACTTCAGCAAAAGTTGTGATAGGTTTTATGCAACGCTCATGCCCCAAAGGGACTTGCTGCGC
>NZ_JBALLY010000218.1:0-2848 GCF_036963045.1 Bacillus sp. JJ864
GAATTATATTTCGCCGATACATGGCTGTCAATTATTTGTAATATTGTAATAGTATTATTCTAGCAAAGAAAAAAGTGGTAATCTAAAATCTCTTATTTTATGTAAAAAAGCCTTTCATTAAATTGTACATAGACCATAAACCAAACATTACTATAATGAATCCTGAAATACGATTTACAATATTTAAAGGGAAATTTTTCATTCGATTCATCAATACTCCTGTTACACCGCTAAGAATTAGCCACCATAATGTAGAACCAAAAAATACTCCTAATACTACGACTAAGCTAATTATTGTATCATTATTCGAATTAGACATTCCAAGTCCAGAAAAAATGGCTAAGAAAGATAATATAGTTACTGGATTTGTAATAGTTAAAAGAAAGGTTGAAGCATATGCTCCAAAAACATTATTACCATTGGCTTTAGCTGATGTTTTTGATGGTTTTGAAACGAAAATCTTCAATCCTAGATATAATAAAAACATACTACCAACAAAATGAATCCATCCTTGTTGTTCAACTAAAAATTTAGTTATAAATGTTAAACCAAGTCCAGCAATCAGCCCATACAGCCCATCAGCTGTTGCTGCACCTAAGCCTGACATAAAACCAATACATTTTCCGTACTCCAATGTGCGTCGTATACATAAAACCCCAATAGGTCCAACAGGAGCAGCGATACTAAGCCCAATGATTAATCCTTTGATAAACAATTCAATGACCAACTTATTCTCCCTCCGATATTAGTACTATCCTTTTATCTGTCTTATTCTCATTTTCGCTAGTATCGTACCACCAAACAAAGTGGAATTTTTTCTATTTTGTGAAATGCTAAAAACTAAAAGTAGTGAAAGAGACCGTTATCAACGGTCTCTTTCACTAACATTGTACTTCACTCATTAAAGCATGTGTATTACCTTCTGTATCTTTAAAAAATGTCATCCATGTTTCTATTTGTCCTATTTTCACTACAATATGTGGTTCATCGCTGAAAATAGTTTCCTTGCTTAATAGATCTTTGTAAGTCTCTTTAATGTTTTCAACTTGAAAATAAATGACTGAACTAGATTGAACAAATTTCTCTTTTTCTAGAAGGCTTAAAAAGAGACGCAACCCGTTACATTCAAAGAATGCCATACTATCAGTATTAAATAGCAGTGATAACCCAAGCTTGTCTTTATAAAAATGAATTGCCCTATCTAAATCTTTAACTGGTACCCCAATTTGTCCGATTTTTTGAATCATAGTAGTTTCCAATGAGAATTCCCCTTTCAGATATCAATTCATTCTAAGAATATACGATTAAATTTAGTATTTCTTATCCAAAATCACCTTTTTTCGAAATTCAATAGGAGAAACCCCAACATGTTGTTTAAACATTTTGCTAAAAGATACAGGATTTTGTAATCCCAGTTCAAATGTTATATCAGTCATATTAAAATCTAGTTGTGTTAAAAGCTTTTTCGCTTTCCGAATTCTAAACTCTGATATATGTTGATGAGGTGTTTTATGATATATTTGTGAGTATGTTCTTAACAAATGGTTTGGCGATAAACAAGCAATTTGGGCAATTTCATTCAATTTAATTGGTTTATCATAATAGGCCCTTATATATTCATGTGCGATACTAATTCTTCTATACAATTCTTCTCTTGTAGAATTACGTATTGCCGCTAATGATTCGACTTCTTTCCATGCGTCAAAATGTTCAAATAGAATGATTTGCATTAACTTATGAAATTGTTCTTCATAGCCAACTGGGTCATTCTCAAGAATAGGTAATTTCTCTTTAAATTTTGTTATTTGAGATAATAAAATTTCACTTGTATCATAAGTTTTTTCAAAGAAACCGATATCGTTCCTATCCTTAAAAGGATCGCTAAGAAGTTTATTATTTGATTCTCTTAATGAGTTTAAAATCTCCTCCCCAAATCCCTCTCTAAAAAAGATACAAAAAGATTCTACTTCCTTATTTTCATCAATCGAAATGGTATAAGACCCTTCATTAAGAAGTAAATATCTACTTTCCTCGACAGCAAAAAATCCTTTACTAGTCTTGTAATGTGCTTTTCCATTAGAAAATGTTTTAATAGATAATTGGCCATTCCCTTGCCAATAAAACTGTTTACTTTTTGCATGTAAAACAAAATTAGTAGAATCCATATCATTCATAATACCGTCTCCGTAAGCATGCGATTATATTTTTCAGATAATTCAATTATACATAATAACGGAAGTTTAGCAAAAAACCTTTTACTCTCCTCACCAATCCCTTACAGACCAATTATTGTACAATAAACATGAAAAAGGAGTAATCCTTACGACCACTCCTTTCCACTTTATATTTTTTAAACTATGATTTTACTTATTTATTTCCAAATTTCATTTGCCCATTCAGGATGATCAATAAATGGATTCCGGTTATGTTGATACTTTGTATAGATTATTTCATTACGCTTTCGCTCAAAATCATCAACAGGATCTTGTTCATTCCATTTTAGTAAAACAGATAGCTTTCCCATATAGGGAGCTTTGTTATTGTTTACTTTATCATTAAGTTCCAAATCTACTTCACCGTTATCCCCTTTATAACGAATAGCCATGTAAAATAACATTCTAGCAATATCACCTTTTACACTATCACGAGGCTCCCAGAAATCACTATCATATTTACATTCTGTTGCTTCTGAATGATTTACACCACCGTTATCAAAATCCAAATTTCCACGTGAGCTATTTACAGAAACATCTGTAGCCCTTAAATGATGACGATCCGTTCCAGGCCCTGCAGCCGTTTCAAAATCACCGTGAGATTTCGCCCAAACATGCTCTCGTGTTCAAACGAA
>NZ_JBALLY010000218.1:2868-3489 GCF_036963045.1 Bacillus sp. JJ864
AATCAACACGCCTGATTTTTTTCAAAAGATGGTGATTTAAAATGAGTAGACTATTATTAACCTCTAACGGCTTCTTTACAGAACAAATCAAAAAACAATTTTTACAACTAATTGATGGAGAACTTAGTGACTTAAAAGTTTCAATTATAACTACAGCCTCTCCTCTCAAAGAAAACAATCAATATGCAAGAAAAGCAAAAGAAGATTTTATACAGATGGGATTTCATACGATTGATTTTATCGATATAGAATATGATGAACCAGAAACTCTTAGAAAATATGATGTTATTTATATTACCGGAGGAAATCCATTTTATTTGTTATATCATATGAAAAAAAGTAGTTGTGACCTAATTTTAAAAGATTTAGCAAACAAAAATGTTGTTATAGTTGGAGTCAGTGCTGGTGCAGTTATTCTTGGCCCAAATATCGATATTGTAAATTACTTTACACCTCAAATGAATGCAGTACATTTAAATGATTTAAATGCATTAGGATTAATAAATACATAGATTTCCCCTCATTATGATAGAGAAGATCTATTTCCTGATACTACTGGAAGAACAATTGAAGACCGATTAAATGCTTTTGAAACTTTAAATAAATGTACTATTATAAGAG
>NZ_JBALLY010000219.1:0-8659 GCF_036963045.1 Bacillus sp. JJ864
TAAGATTCGTTTTATAGGAGATAAATTCCTTTTTTAAAAAACTTTGAACAAAATTTCAAAAGTATGTTTACATTTGTTCAAAGTGAAGTTAGAATGAAGTTGTTAAAAGATATGAGGAGTGAAGAAAATGAACATTGCAAAGTTAATTGATCATACAGTTTTGAAACCAGATACTAAAAAAGAAGACGTTATAAAAGTTTTAGAAGAGGCAAAAAAATACAATTTCGCTTCTGTTTGCATTAATCCTACATGGGTGAAATTAGCAGCTGAGGAATTAGCAGGACATGATGTAGATGTTTGCACAGTAATTGGTTTCCCTTTAGGTGCGAATACAACTGAAACAAAAGTATTTGAAACAAAGGATGTAATTGCAAAAGGTGCTACTGAAGTTGATATGGTAATTAACGTTGGCGCTTTAAAAGATGGCGATAATGAATTCGTTGAAAAAGATATTTACGAAGTTGTACAAGCTGCAAAAGGAAAAGCACTTGTAAAAGTTATCATTGAAACTTGCTTATTAACAGACGAAGAAAAAGTTCGTGCATGTCAATTAGCTGTAAAAGCTGGTGCTGACTATGTAAAAACTTCAACTGGATTCTCAACTGGCGGAGCAACTGCAGAAGATATTGCATTAATGCGCAAAACTGTTGGAGAAAACGTTGGCGTGAAAGCATCTGGCGGAGTTCGTACAAGAGAAGATGCAGAGAAAATGGTGGAAGCTGGTGCTTCAAGAATCGGTGCAAGTGCTAGTGTGGCAATTGTGCTAAATGAAACAAACGGTGGTTCAAGTAATTATTAATTTATAAAAAGTTGCAAGCAATAGATACACGAATGGAAGGCATAGTGTATCTATTGCTTTAACACTTAAAAAATATGTAAGCGGATACGAAAAGGAGGGAGAATGTAATGAAGTACTTAATCGGTATTCTAGGCCTCGTTATTATTTTAGGTATCGCAAGGCTTGCTAGTAATAATCGAAGTAAAGTAAAATTCCGTCCTATAGTAACGATGATTTGTTCTGCAATTTATTCTAGGGTTTTTGCTCTTAAATACGAGCGCAGGGAATATCCTAATAAGTGGGATCGCAGATGGGTTTGGACAATTATTAAAGTACGCTGCTGAAGGTGTTAATTTCGTATTTGGCGGTTTGGTAAATAAAAATGAGTTTTCATTCTTTTTAGGTGTATTAATGCCAATTGTCTTTATATCAGTTTTAATTGGTATTTTACAACATATTAAGGTATTGCCATTCATTGTGAAGTACATTGGTCTTGTTTTAAGTAAAGTAAATGGAATGGGGAAACTTGAATCCTATAACGCTGTAGCCTCAGCTATTTTAGGACAATCGGAGGTATTCATCTCTGTTAAGAAACAGTTAGGGTTATTGAGTGAAAGAAGATTATATACATTATGCGCATCTGCTATGTCAACGGTGTCTATGTCAATAGTGGGATCGTATATGGTTCTTTTAAAACCAGAGTATGTTGTAACCGCTTTAGTACTGAACTTGTTTGGTGGGTTTATTATTGCCTCTATTATTAACCCTTATGAGGTCACTGAGGAAGAAGACATTTTAGAAGTACAAGAAGAAGAGAAAAAAAGCTTTTTTGAAGTGTTAGGGGAGTATATTATAGATGGTTTTAAAGTTGCGATTACAGTAGCCGCTATGCTAATTGGATTCGTTGCTTTAATCACTTTTGTTAATGCTATTTTTAAAGGAGCAATCGGGATCTCATTCCAAGAAATTCTTGGATATGTATTTGCCTCATTTGCTTTTATTGTAGGGATTCCATGGCATGAAGCTGTTAACGCTGGTAGTATCATGGCAACAAAACTAGTATCGAATGAATTTGTAGCGATGACAAATTTAGCCCAAGGAAATTCTCATTTTACAGGAAGAACAACTGCTATCTTATCAGTATTTCTTGTTTCGTTTGCAAACTTTTCTTCCATCGGGATTATTGCTGGAGCAGTTAAAAGTTTACATGAAAAACAAGGGAATGTTGTCGCAAGATTTGGTTTAAAATTACTATTTGGAGCAACATTAGTAAGCTTTTTATCAGCGGCTATTGTTGGCTTAATATATTAAGAATTTAACAGGATCAATTTTTATTAACAAAAAAATAAAAAGGATTGGTGATTAGGATGAGAATGGTAGATATCATTGCGAAAAAACGTGACGGTAAAGAACTAGCAACAGAAGAAATTCAATTTTTTATTAATGGATATACAGACGGAACAATTCCTGATTATCAAGTAAGTGCACTTGCAATGGTTATCTTTTTCCAAGATATGTCTGATCGTGAGCGTGCAGATTTAACAATGGCAATGGTTGAATCTGGAGAAACGATTGATTTATCAGAAATCGAAGGAGTTAAGGTAGATAAGCACTCAACTGGTGGCGTTGGTGATACAACAACATTAGTTTTAGGGCCGTTAGTAGCAGCTTTAGATGTACCTGTTGCGAAAATGTCTGGGCGCGGTTTAGGACATACAGGTGGGACAATTGATAAATTAGAAGCAGTAGAAGGTTTCCACGTTGAAATTACGAAAGAACAATTCATTGACATCGTAAACCGTGATAAAGTTGCAGTTATTGGACAAACTGGAAATTTAACACCTGCTGATAAAAAGATTTATGCTTTGCGTGATGTGACAGGAACTGTAAACTCCATTCCATTAATCGCAAGCTCCATTATGAGTAAAAAAATTGCGGCTGGTGCTGATGCAATTGTTCTAGATGTAAAAACAGGTGCAGGTGCATTTATGAAAACGGAAGAAGATGCGATCGAATTAGCTCATGCAATGGTGCGAATCGGAAATAATGTTGGTCGTCAAACAATGGCTGTTATTTCTGATATGTCACAACCTCTTGGTTTTGCAATTGGTAATGCACTAGAAGTGAAAGAGGCAATTGATACATTAAAAGGAGAAGGCCCAGAAGATTTAACAGAATTAGTGCTTGTATTAGGGAGCCAAATGGTTGTACTTGCTAAAAAAGCAAATACGTTAGAAGAAGCACGTGAAATGTTGAAAGAAGTTATGAAAAATGGTAAAGCAATTGAGAAGTTCAAACAATTTTTACACAATCAAGGTGGAGACAGCTCTATTGTTGATCAGCCAGAAAAATTACCACAAGCGAAATATGTAATTGATGTACCTGCTAAAACTTCAGGAGTTGTGTCTAACATTGTTGCCGATGAAATTGGTATTGCTGCGATGCTTCTAGGAGCAGGCCGAGCAACGAAAGAAGATGAAATTGACTTAGCTGTTGGCTTAATGTTACGTAAAAAAGTTGGCGATGCGGTAAAAGAAGGAGATCCATTAGTAACGATTTATGCAAATCGCGAAGATGTTGAAGATGTAAAAGCAAAAATTTATGAAAATATCTCTTTATCAGAAAAGGCTGATGCTCCAAAATTAATCTATACTGTTATCACTGATTAATACTTAATAATCACATTCACTTTGAGGAGGAATTGATATGAATAAACAAAAATATATTGAAGAAGCAAATAAAATGTTATCCAAAGCTTACATTCCGTATTCAAAGTTCCCTGTCGGGGCGGCACTCGTTACGAAAGATGGTAAAATTTATACAGGCTGTAACATAGAAAACGCATCTTACGGTTTATGTAATTGTGCCGAAAGAACAGCGATCTTTAAAGCAGTGTCAGAAGGAGAACGTGATTTCAGTTATTTGGTCGTAACAGGTAATACTGACGGTCCGATTTCGCCATGCGGAGCTTGCAGACAAGTGATTGCAGAATTTTGTGATCCGAAAATGCCAGTATTATTGACGAATCAAAAAGGTGATGAAAAAGAAGTGACAGTTGAACAACTGCTGCCAGGGGCATTTTCGATAGATGATTTAAAATAAGTATTGTATGATTTGAAAATTATAAACGAAATTTTTTTCTAATTGAACTATACCTCGAGTCATGGACGCTTAAAAGTCTATGGTTCGGGGTTTTTTGTATTTTTATAGTTTCGCTTTATTTTGCATTAACAAGTAATCAGAATTGTGAGGGATTCTTCATGATAAACTAGTTCCTTTAGTGGTAAGTTTATATATTCATTGATTTCAAGATAATAATATAAATAATTATTCTGTGAAAAAATAGCTTATTACAGTGTAAATTACGCCCTGTTTTTATGCAATTTTACATACCCAAATATAGGGAACGTTTAAACAGAATAGTATTTTGTTATATTAAAAACATTTTTATGGAAATAAAAACCTTTATTAAATTGTAATAATTATAATTTCAATGGGAATATCAAATAAAAATTAATGTATTACATGAAAAATAGATTTACTAATTTTTTATTAATATAATTATTTTTAAATTATATTATCTGAATATTTAGTTGTTTTTTGGTGATGAACAAAATTTTATGATTTACTTGGTAAAAACATAATGTTTTAATAAGGGCATAAGATCGTTACATTGTATGAGATACATAAGCAAGTTTAACTTCGACGTGTCTTTTATGTAACTTCTTAGGGAATAGGGTTATAGTAGGGCATTATGTACAAGTATTTTTAATCTATACTCAGATTTCCATTATCAACATCTTTGTAGCAATCTATAAAGATAAACAGTAATAAAGCTGGATTATATAGGGGTTTGAATTCTGAAAATTCAGTATAATTGTTTTGTCTGGAAAATCACAACTAGTAGGAGGAATTAATCATGAAAAAAACATTAGTCGCAGGGTTATTAGTTACAGCAGTATCTACAAGTTGTTTCGCACCTGTAAATACTTTTGCAGAAAGTAAAACAACTTATTCACAACTAACAAGTAGTCAAAATCAAGTTGCTATGAATAGGTTATCAGATTCGATTAAGACATTAGGATCACAGACGCCATTAATTCAAGGATATGGGCTAATCATATTAAAGCAACCAAACCTTGAAGTAACTGCTATACCTGGAATAACAACTGATCAAGGTACTGCAAGAAACCATGTTCAAGACTGGCTGGATACATATAATCCAAAACTATTCAATGTAAATCAAGACATGCAGGATTTTGGGACAAGATTTACAAATTATTATGATATATTGGTTGAACTAGCTGGAAGAATGAATGACGATTCGCAAGCAAAAGAAGACTTTGTAAGTACTTTTAATGCACTTCAAGATCAAATGCAAGCAATTCAGTATGATATGAAAGGAGCTTCAGTAGACTTAAACAATTATAAAAATGACTTGGTCGAAGATAGTAAGAGCTTTTCTAGTAAAGTTAGCAGAGCGATTGAACTTTATAAGGGATCAGGCGGAGACATTGAAAAATTCAGAACGGAAATTAGACAACTTGATGAAAACATTCAAGATGATTATACAAAACTTCTAGCTCTACCAAAAGAAAATGTAAAAGGTTCTATAAATATTGGAAAGACGGTTATTGATATTTGGATAGACGCAGGTAAGGATCGAACTTTAGACACGTCTAATTTGGAAGTGATTTATAACCAAGTTGGACAAGTCCAAAATGATGAAGTAACAAAACTGAATAATGATGTTCATCAGAAGCAACAACAAAAAATTCTATTGCTACAAAAATTATCGAAAATTGAAGTGCAAGCAACTCAAATGACACTTATTGATCTGCAGTTAAATAACTTTACAAGAGTAGTTAAAAAGCAAATTCAGAGTTTTGACAATCTAGTAAGTAGTTGGGACATCTTTAATGAAACAATGATTCAAATGAAGACAAGTCTTAATACTGATGCGAAAATAGATTCTAATGCATTACAAGCACAATTAACAGAACTCAAAAAGTTTACGGATGAATTGAATAAACAAACAACGGAATATGAAAATAGTGTTACAAACATAAAAGTAACAGAGGCAAAATAGTAGAATGAAGAAAAAAATCTTAATAATATAATATAAGGAGATAGGAATATTATGAAAAAACCTTATAAAGTAATGGCTTTATCTACATTAATTGCAACAATCGCAGCGGGTAGCATTACGCCATCATATGCCTCGGCAGCGGAAAATACAACAAAATCAGCACCTATTTATGCAGGTGCAGAAAATAACTCCCCTGAGTACCCTGAGTATTCACTTGGACCAGAAGGGCTTAAAGATGCGTTAGAGAAAACTGGATCCAATATGTTGGTAATGGACCTGTATGCTTTAACTATTGTTAAACAAGCAAATGTTAATTTTGATGGTTTAACTGTAATTAACAATGATTTACAAAAAAGTATTAAGGACAACCACGATGCTTCTAAAAAAAATGCAAATCAATGGTTAGATGGTTTGAAACCGCAAATAATCCAGACGAATCAAAATATTATCAATTATAATACACAATTTCAAAATTATTATGATGCTTTGGTAGAAGCTGTAAATAATAATGACAAAGAAACGCTAAAAGCTGTGCTTACAAGTTTAGATGATAGTATTTCAGAGAACAAAGGTGCAGTGGACAGGTTAGTGCAAGATTTGAAAGCCTTTCGCGGCAAATTAGAACTGGATACACAAAATTTAAAAACTGATGCTAACAAAATCACAGATATTTTATCTGGTCAAGATGCTGGAATTCCATTGATGCAGAAACAAATCGAAACAAATCAAACATTAATTGATGAGAATAACAAAGTTTATATTGGATCGTCGGTTGCAACTGCTCTCGGTGCATACTTAACTGCTACAGTTATCTTTGCGCCTATTGGTGCAGGTGCATTAGGAGGCGGGATATACGGAGTTGTTACATCGCAGCAGCAGATAAAGAAAGCACAAGAAGAGATTAAAAATCTAACAGAAAATATTTCCACTGCAAAACAACAGGTAGCTAAGTTAACGATCTTGAAAAATAATACTAATAATTTAACAGAAACAATTGATGCAGCTATTACTGCCCTTGAAAATGTAAAGAATCAGTGGCAGACAATGGGGGCAAAATATAAATCATTGAATGACAATGTTGACAGAATTAACCCAGACAAGCTTGCTACTATTATAAAAGTAGATCTGAGGATAGCTAAAGGTAGCTGGGAACAGGTTAATAAGTATGCTGAAAATATTCAAAAGGCTGAGATTTCATTCGTAGAAGAGAAAAAATAATATTACTTCAAGAAATTGCCGAAGTAATGAAAAATATAATATACTGACTTTCCCTTTTGAAGAACACATAATGTGAGTCTCCTGTTCAAGTTTGAACAGGAGATTTCCTATATAGTTATGAAACTTGATAAAGATTATAGAATAAGAAAGTATGAAAACCCCTATTTTAATATGTTGTTTTATTTGCAAGGATCGTAATTCATTTGAAGGAAAGAATAGAAGCTTATGAATTTAATAAAATACGTGATACATTTGAGAGAATAGGTGAAAAAGGTGAATAAAAAATTGTATAAGAAAGTTATTTTATCAACGATCATTACTGGAATGGCAGCGAGTAATGTAATCCCTCTCCATACTTTTGCAGCAGAACAAGCTGTGCAAAATAGTGTGTCCCAACAGCAAGAAGATAGTAAGAGCTATGATTTGGGTCCTGATAAATATAAAGAAGTAATGGAGAAAATGGGGGCAAATATCCTTACAATGGATTCATATGCTCAAACAATCCGTAATCAACAACAGACAGATTTAAGTAAAATAAGTTCTATAAATGGTGATTTCAAAGCAAACATGATTAAGCATCAAAAGGATGCGCAAACGAATGCAACATATTGGTTAGATAATCTAAAGCCTGATATTATGAAAACGATTCAGAATAGTGTAAGTTATAATGATGCCTTTCAAGCGAGTTATGATCAATTACTAGCTGCTATAGATAAAAAAGATATAGTGACATTTAAATTTAGACTGGTGAGGTTATATCGTAGTATTTTGGACAATAGTCAAGAAGTGGATGGACTACTAGAAAAGTTGATAACATTCCGAAATGAAATGGCTGAAGATACAAGAAGTTTTAAAGCAGATTCCAATCAATTGAAGTCTATTTTAGAAAGTACGAACGCCGGTATTCCACTTTTACAACAACAAATCGATAATTTTAATAATATAATTAAACAAAATTATGATAATCGTGGTGGCTATATAGCTTTATCTGTATTTATGCCTCCAGTTGGTATACCATTGATTGTCACTGCTGACAAGAATATCGCATCTGCACAACAAGAAATAGAACAATTAAAGTCCAGAATTTCTGGAGCAGAGGCAGAATTAGTTATTTTGACAGATGCCAAAAATAAAACGGAACATATGACTGAAACAATTGATACAGCTATTACTGCTCTTCAAAATATATCGAATCAGTGGCATACAATCGGAGCAAAATATGATTCTTTACTAAAAAATGTTGACAAAATTAATCCAGACCGTCTTGCTTTATTAAAAACAGATCTGAAGATAGCGAAGGATAGCTGGCAGGACCTTAAAAATTATGCAGATAAATTATATGAAGGTGCTAAGATTGTACAAAATGGAGAGATTGTCCAAATAGGACAACCACAAATAAGACAACCACAAATAGGACCGGATTGCTCCTGAATACATATAAATAATATAAAAAACATACAATCTGGTATTTGTTGGTAAAGTTGTGTGTTTTTTATATAGGGATTTAATTCTATATCAAGCCCTATTTGTTAATAAAAACGTAAATTATATATATTATCAGGCGTGTTGATTAG
>NZ_JBALLY010000220.1:0-6677 GCF_036963045.1 Bacillus sp. JJ864
ATCTTGACGTAGTATCAATGATATCCATCTACCATTAGATCTAACACTAAATCTTGTTCTTCATCTGAAAGTTGCGTCTTAGCTTCTTCACGCCACTCATTTAATATGAATTTGTAATTAGCTAAATGATCTGTATTAAGTAAGCTCTCCCATAAACACTGATTGGTTTTTACTAAAATAATTTTCACTTTATTGCATGCAGATTCAAAACGAGTACTTAGTACTGTTGTTTTTCCTTGTAACGTTTTAGCATTTTGGTCCTTTGGGTTTTGTGCAAGAAGACAAGTTAAAAAGGAATTAACTTGTGATAAATTAATTCGAATATCACCTATGAAATCAATTAACGCTGCCATTTTAATTGATTCACTTATTTTTTTGGGAGTATTAAAAACAATTAACTTCTCCTCAAATTCGTAAATTTTTGCTTCCAACTGTCTTATATGTTCATATAATTGAGATGATTCACTTCCTCCTGTGAACAAAGTATCTAAGTTCCAAACTTGTGAATACTGATTTACATCCAATTGTTTCTCCTCCTTAAATTTCAACAAACCAATAATAACCGAACATACACTTTTGATTTATCGTATCTTGGAATATTATTCATAATAGAACCAAAGGCTCGTAATATAACTTGAACATAGATTAAAAGGATTCCCACTGAACAAACGTAAATATAAACGAATAGAATCACTTTTATATTTCCACTGCAACTTACTTATTTAGTTAGCATGCATACCATAAAAAGAACCTAATCAAACAAGTTCTTCATTATATATTTTCATTCATATTCCATAACCCAATATCTTTCTGCAGGTTCTCCCTCTTCAACAACCTTCTTCCAACCTTTACTTTCATAGAATTTCATTGCTTTTTTATTCTCAGATACGCACTTCAACCTTAGTGGTTTATTCATTTTTTTTACAGAGGCATGAAGCAACTCTCCACCAACACCCTTACCAGAAAAGTCGGGGTGAACAAATAAATTATGTATGAAGTTCTCTGGCAAATATAAAGAAACAAATCCAAGAATATGATTATTTTCTTCTGCTAAAATAATATACTCTCCAACAGTATCCTTATCAAAATCTTCTAAAGTCATTTCCTCTATGTCCGCCCAATGGAAACTTTTACGACGTGATTCTAAATATATCAGCCTTAAAGCAGGATAATCTAATTCATTTGCTACTCTAACATTCAAATTTTCACCCTCACTTTCTTTTGCATAATTCATTCAACTTTTGATTTTATTCAGTTCCTTTAAAACAAAATTTTCTCGATGTATCCACAAATTTTTTTCACATTGGGTCATAACTTTTTCATTTTGATTTATCGCATCTCCAAGCTTCACCCATTGTGGTGTATATTCTTGTTCAAGCTCATACCCTTCTAATTTTCGAGTGGTTTTCTCGCCATTTATTTCACAAAAATAATAATGGGAGGTCATTTGAAAGATAGCATTTTCTTCATATTCATCTATATATCTTTCAACAACCACACCCATTTTATTTTCAATTGTACAGTTAAGGTAACCTGTCTCTTCAGCAACTTCTCTCATTAATCCTTCTGCATGACTTTCATTCTTTTCAACCCCGCCACCTGGAAATATATAATCATCCATGTTCGAATTAACGAGAAGAATTTTATTGTTTTGAATAATTATAGCTCTGACAGCTTCTCTGTAATTTATCTTAACTTTATTTTCATCAATTTCTGAAATTCCTATTAATGCATTCATAGTCTAAATACCTCCATTCATAAAAAATTGCTAAATATTTTTAGTAACTTCAAATCCGTCCACATACACCGCACTTCCCGCAATCTCAACTTCTAAAACATCATTCCGATCTTTTCTCACCATTACCCTCACTCGTCCATCTTTCCCCATTTCATGCCCCTGCTCTACTAAAAGTTCTTTTATCTCATTAAATTCTTTATCAATAAACGAAACGTAATATGCTCCCATAACGCCTGACGCTGTACCAGTTACCGGGTCTTCTATTATACCAGCATATGCTGATGAAAAATGACGCGCATGCATGTGAGCATTTGAGTCGTACGTTTCTAAACAGAAAGGATGAATCGATGCTCGAGGCATTTCTGTTAAGATAGTGGGAAATAACTTGTTGTTAGGTTGCATCTTTTTGAACGATGCAAGCTTTTTCACTGGAATTAATAAAGTCCAATTCCCTGTGCTTCCATATACAATTGGTAAATTTTCTTCTATTTCATTCTCATGTAGACCGATAGAAGTAGCTAACTCTTCTATTGAACCATCAAATCTTTGAAACTGTGGATTTGCTTGTTTCATCGTTATGTATGGTCTACTGTTGATATCTAACTCCACTTGTATAGGTAAAACTCCTGCTTTCGTTTCAATTGTAAAGTTTCCTGTCTCTTCTATTAACCCTCTAGTCTGCATTGCGTAAATGGCAGCTACAGTTCCGTGACCACAAAGATCCATTTCGTATCCTGGCGTAAAGAAACGAATTCTCAAATCTGCTACGCTTGACTCCAGTACAAAAACAGTTTCATTAAACCCCACTTTATAAGCTATATTCTGCATCTCATCATCTGTTAACTTGTCAGCCTGTAAAACAACCCCGGCCGGATTTCACTTGTTTGGTTTATCGCTAAATGCATCATAATGATAAACTGTTACTGTATTCACTAGATTCATCCCTTCCCGACAAAAGATTCAAGAAATCTATTACTTTAAACTTCCCATATATACTAATCCATTAGAGCTATTTCCATTCATCGTCACATATTCTACTTTTTCGTATTCTAACTGCTGAAAATCGCTTGTCCATTCTTTTACTCGTTCCTCATTATGATGACGTAACACAGCTCCATCAGGTAATTCAAACACACCAAATGTATGATACTTTTCATCGTATTTGGCATACCGATTTTTATTTCTTTCATCACCATTCAATAAGAAATCGTTAATATAAACAATTCCTCCAGGTTTTAAAACTCTTTTCACCTCTTGTAAAATAGCTTCCTGTTCTTCATTGTTATAGACACAAGTTAATACCGCAAATAACAGTACTGCATCGAAAGAATGATCTGAAAAAGGAATCTTCCCACTCTCAATAACCTCAAAATAGATATCATTATGTTGTAACTTTGCTCGCTTAATCATTTCTTCTGAAAAATCTACACCGTACAAATTCTTATATTGATTTTCTTTTAGCTCAAGTAGCGTTCTTCCATATCCACATCCATAATCTAATATAGCGGCTTCTTTGTTCACATATTTTGAAAACCACTCAAATTGAAAAGGTGTAGTAAATTGTTTTTCATTCGCTACTTCATTCCAGTATTCTTTTTGGTGATTCATCTCCTGCATCCTCCTTCAATACTATATAATGTAGACATTTCTGCTTTTCCATTCAAATCCACGTTAGGCTTCAATGAACTTACTGAGACAATATAATCCTTGATGAATAAGGAATTAACTTATTTGTTTACTACGCATAATAATATGTTATGGCGATTAACTCTATAAATGATATCCATAAAGTTGTACCATATTTTTCTAGTTAAAACAAACACTAAAGCTCAACTATTCACAATTTTCATTTTACGGAAATACACTGTGTATATAGAGGTGAGATTATGAATTCTTCTTCGTTTTATTCTATTGTGATCATAATTGCCGCGTTGGTCTTATGGCGTAGAACTAGGGCAATGTATCGTCCGATTAAAGGAAATGGAGCCCGTCTTCTCTTCCCAATAATATTTCTACTATTACCTAGTCTTTACATCCTGAATCCAAATGCACATGCCACCCCCTGGGAATGGATTTGCGCGGTTATCTTTGGGTTCCTTTTGTCTATTCCACTTATTTGGACCACTAACTATGAACTCCGATCCGATCAACATATTTATGCTGTAAGAAACAAGAGCTTTATCATTACTTTTCTCATCGTATTTCTTGTCCGATTTTTACTTCGTGATTATTTTAAATTTTTAGGTCCAGAAACAGAAGTAGCCCTATTTATGACTGTAGCGCTGAGCTATATCTTACCTTGGAGGATTATCTCTTTCATCAAATTTCGTCAACTATACAAAAGACGAATCCGAACTAACGACAACATTGATTTCCGATAACACTGATTAATGAGAATGAAAAATCCAATTAAAAATATCGTGTTAATCCGTATTCTACGGTAAATAAATAGAATCCATTTTGAAATACTCTGTAATATTAAAGACAAGTGATAGTACATGAGACTTTTAAAATCAATAAACTGCCTATAATGTTGCACATTATATTAACGAAAGTACATCACTAATTATACAGTGGTGTACTTTCTTCTTTTATAAGACCACTAAATGACCTCATTTCCTGCCACCACAACAAATAACAGCTAAATATTTACTACAACAATGTTTATGCACTAAAAATAGATTGAATATTCAAAACGAAGAGGTGAGTTAATGAAAGTATATACAGTAAAAGAGGTAGCTGAACTCTTAGATAAACATGAAGAAACTATCAAGCGTTGGATTCGTTCAGTTTAATCATCGTTTATAAATTTGAACGCTGAGCTGGCCATGAACCTTGGAGTTTACGAAGTTGTACAATTTGTCCTGTATGATAAGCATCGTGCAAAAGGATATTCAGATATTGTTGCCAAACTGGTAGAGAAGGACTTGGTTGATTCAGTTCCGCTTCTTGAAGGGATGTTAATGAAGATTGTAAGGCATCATGTACTTGAAGTGTTCGCTTCACTGTTTGTTGCCAAGCATCATCATCATTAGGTCCACCTTGGACAAACGTGTCATCATTATTTTGTGGAGCAACAAATGTGTCATCTTGATGTAAGCGGGAAAGTAAGCGCTCTTTAAAGGTTAGTAAATGGTTTACATTTTCCCAAATCGTATTACTGGCCTCTCCTTCTGGTTGCCAACATGCTTGTGCAGCGGTAAGATTCTTTAACGCTTCTGATATAGGTGGGTACCATTCTTCTTCGTAAAAAACTTGCTTGACTCCATTTTGCAACATTTCTTTTTTACTCATTAGTATAGCCTCCTTTTTGGGCACTTCTTCAGCAGGAGTAAATGCTGCATATTCGTTATAGTTTTTCACTATTTGGGTTATAAACCAGTCCTTTTACCTGTATCTGGATTCTCCCCTAAAGTAATGACCTTTTCTCCTTTTCCATAGTTTCGGATCAGGTCGAAATCCCTAAAGGTCGCGAACGTTCCAAACTACCTCGCCGCTATCAAGATGAATCATGTTCAAGATTGATTTAATGGTGGTTGTTTTTCCTGCGCCATTGGCACCGATAAAGCCCATAATATAACCCTTTTCCAGTTGAAACGATACATCCTTTAACTCAAAATTTCGATATTTCTTATTTAAATTTCTAATGTCTAATGCCAGCATACAGAACCTCCTTATTTATTGTGTATACCGTATATGCACAATATATGCCAGAGTACTTATTAAGTTAACTATCATATTTCCCAATATGTACCCATTTTTCATGCAACACAATATAAATTGCGTTGCACTAGTACAGCATTTCATAAGTTCGTTCCCTTACAAAAAAGAAACACCAAATAATAGAACTCCGGCACGTTCGATTTGGTTCAACGCTGCGAGATCATCGCACCTGATTGAGACACCGTTCTCGTTTTTCCCACGCCTCCTTTCTTGAGTGGCGAGGGCGATCACATTGGTTACTGATACTCCACCTGAACCCGCATTCCACCGTTCCACTTAAAATATAGTTTTCCGAATGAACCCCCATTTTGGATGATTTCCGATTCAAAAACGGCTATTTTTTGCAAAATACCTTTTTATTTAGTGGATGTAAACCGTTATGTAAAATATTTGTAAAAATGTATCAGAATTTGAAGGAATTTTTCATATACAGGAGAAAAAGGTATGTCACGCTAATTTTAAAAGGAGGACCATATGTATTACTCTGAAAAAGAAATTTTAGAAAAATTGACAATGGCACAACTAAGAGACGAAATAAACAACACAGATAAAAATCATTCGAAACTAAAAAAAGAAAACTTAATAACTATGTTACAAGTCGAAATTAACGGGAATGAGATGCGTTTACAAAATTTAATACGGAAGTATCCTCATACTTTTTCAATACATCCTACAAAATTAGAAGAACTTCTTAATATAACAAAAGCAGAAAGAAAAAGATGGACAGACGAAGGAAAATTATCTGTCTCTTATTACGACTCTTTTCATAAGTGAGGGAAAACTCACGTTTATCCTATGTACAACTTATATCAAGTAAACAAACTGACGCTAGAAACTATAAATTTATGGCGAGAACAACATAGGGAACAAATCGCAAAAAACAGAAAAAGAGCTACTAAAAAAGCTGTACAAACGCGTAATCAAAACAAAGCAATTGCTAAAGAATTTTATGAAAAAGAGTGGATATCTTTATTAAAAAAATGGTACAAAGATAACGCATTAATAGGAGCTACACTTCAACTCGCATATTGGACAATGTGGGTAAACCGATATGCAAAAGAGATGCAAATAAAACAATTAAATGCAAAATCGAAGAGCGAAGAATATAAGTTGAAAAAGGAGACTTTCTACGCCTACAAAAATGCAGCGTTAAAACTTTTATTAACCTCTCCACTAACTACAGTATCTTTTTACAGGCCTATGAATGCAGATAAAA
>NZ_JBALLY010000221.1:0-6222 GCF_036963045.1 Bacillus sp. JJ864
CTAGCTTATAATTCATGGATAACGCCTCCTAAAATACTATTGTTGTGGTTAAAATTTATCTTATTGTTTGTATTGTTTCGTTTTTCTGAAAACACACACAAATATATTTTACCATTTTTTGTGTCGATGTAAAAATAGTGCTGATACTAAAATTTCCTTTACCGTATATTTTTTAATAAAAACAAATACAAAAACCTTAAACTCTTAGTAGACATGTTAGTTATTATTTTTTATAACTAATTTTTAAAAAGGGGGAAATAATAGACAGTGTATATCGACAAAAGAAGAAATAAACATGAAGCAAATTCCTATTGGTGTATCAAATCGTCATATTCATGTGACAAAGGAAGATTTAGAAAAGCTTTTTGGAGATGGTTATGAGTTAACTGTAGCAAAAGAGCTTTCTCAGCCAGGAGAATTCGCAGCAGAAGAAACAGTTACGATCAAAATAGAGAAATCCGAAATTGTGAAAGTACGAATTCTTGGGTCTGTTCGTAAATTTACACAGGTCGAGATTTCAAAAACAGATGCTCGTCATCTCGGTATAAATGCCCCGCTGCGCTCATCGGGAAACATTGATGGGACACCTGGTATTACCTTAATTGGTCCAAATGGTGAAATTCAAATTGATAAAGGAGTAATTGTTGCTGAGCGGCACATTCATATGACGCCACAAGATGCAACGCAGTTTCAAGTAAGTGACGGACAATATGTGAGTGTGAAAGTTAAAGGTGATAGAGGGTTGATTTTTAATCAAGTATTAATCCGGGTGAAGGATACGTATGCATTGGACATGCATATTGATACTGATGAAGCAAACAGTGCAAATATAAAAACAGGAGATGTCGGTGAACTGATTTTATCTCGCATTAACGGGAAGTAAGACTCTCTCCTCAAGGTTGTGAGAGAAGCGAAGAAGATAAGTGTGGGGTAAACCTGCTGGCATGTGCACCCGATTCGTTTAACTAACTGTCAGTGGGGGATGAAGGCCCCCACTGGTGGAAGTTTCACTTAATAATAATGAAAGCCATCTCAAAAATGAGATGGCTCCTACATATTTGGTGTTTGAGAAGTGTTTTTGTTTAATTGTTTTTGCTGCAATATTGAAATGAAAATAATAAATAAAGAAATTACACCAAAGATAAGCACCATATATTGCAATCCAATTGTATCTAAGAAAAAGCCAGTTCCGAGTAAGACAATTTGGAACATGACACGGTCAAACATATTACGGAATGAGAATATACGCCCATGGTAGCTTTTATCAATTTTCGTTTGGAAAATGGTTGACATAACGGGAAAGAAGCAACCAACACTAAATCCGAACATACCGAAAGATACAAGCGTCATCCATTTTATATCACTGAAAAAGAGTGATAAGTGAGAAAAAGCAATACAAAATGAAAAGATATATAGTAATTTATATGGAGAAACGTGCTCTGACAAACGTTTTATGACAAACGCGCCAAGCATAAAAGATAAACCTTCAATTGTATAAATAAATCCTTTAATTGTTGTATCATGCTGCATTTCACTAATATTTATAACCATTAAATTAAAACCGCCAATAAATAAAAGTGGAATAGTACTTAAAATTAAAGCACGAAACGCAATTGGAATTTCTTTTAAAATGCGAAATACTTCCATGAAACTTGTATTTTGGTGTTTCTTTTCATTTGTTATATTTATTTTTGTATCTTCAAAGTTTAATAATAAAGTAGCAAAGAATAATAGTGCATATGCAGCCATTGAAAAAGCATACATATAGTTCAAACTCATTACAACGAGTAGGAGACCGCCTAGTGAGGTGCCGACAATACGAGCGATTGTTGCGATATTCATATGAATTCCATTCATTTGTAATAATTCATGCTCCTGAACAATAAGTGGGATAACAGATTGTAGTGCAGGGAAATAAAAAGCTGCAGAAATTTGAATGGCGATCATAAATAAAATCATAAATGAAATACTTTCGTACTCAATAGCGAAAAACATAAAAATAACACTTAATACACGGCCTAACCCTGCATATAAAAGTACTTTTTTCTTAGAATATTGGTCAATAAATCTTCCGGCCATGGGCCCAACAAGGACACCAGCTAATAAACCAATAAACATAATAATGGATTTCATAAAGTCAGATGGAACATGCTTTTGCATGAACTCCAAATTACCTAGAATTCCTAGCCATAACCCTACCCCGGCAATAAATTCACCGGTGAGAACGACCCATACATTTTTATTACGCCACATAGGAAAACCTCTCAGTCTTTAATTGTAGTGAAAATCGTATATAAAACCTCCTTTTTTTCATTACATCGTATAACTTTATATTTTGAGTCAGAGTATATACTAAGGGTTTAAAAGAAGAATTTCAAATTTTTTGACTTAGAAGCTATTTTCGTTGTATATATATCTTTTTTCTCAGAAGAAAATAAATTGTCATTTCGTCTATTGAATGTGGAAAAAATATCCTTTATAATTTACTTACCGGTAAGTAAATAAAAAGGAGAGTGTACCTCATGTCAACAAAATACGAACAAATATTAGAAACAGCTTATATACTATTTGCCGAAAATGGATTTGAAAAAACCAGTTTATCTATGATTGCAAAAGAAGTGGGCGTGACTAAACCTGCTATTTATTATTACTTTTCTTCAAAGGAAGAATTAATTAAAGAATTGTTTAAAGAAATTGTAAAAGAAATTAATTTCTCTAGATTTTTTTCAATGCACAAATATAACAAAGAAAATTTTGAAACACAGCTCATTCATGACGGGATTCATATGATACAAGTTCAAGAAAAAGACGTCTATTACTCCAAGATATTAAATGAATACGTTGCGTTAAGCATGCGCGAAGAAAAGTATGGAAACTGGTTACAGGAAGTATTACAGGATTATTTAGGAGGGTTTATTGAAATTTTACACTTTGGAGTTGAATTAGGGGTGCTAAAAAATGAAAAAATTGAAGTGAAGGCACAATTACTCACTTTAGTTGTAGAGGGGTTAGATAAATATATGGGAAGTCCAATTCATCTCCATGCAGAAGAAATTTGGAGGTTAACTGTAAAAAGTATTTTATAAAGGGGTGTAATACAATGGTTGAAAAATCAAAAAGAGTAACAGGTTTTGATTTCGCTAGAGCACTCGCGATATTCGGAATGGTCATTGTGAATTATAAACTGGCAATGGGAGCCGATGGTAAAGGGGCAGCATGGATCATTCATTTCACAGGCCTTTTTGAAGGAAGGGCTTCTGCAATATTTGTAATTTTAGCTGGGATTGGAATCTCTCTTATGACCAAAAAAGCACGTGTAACGAAAGACCCTATTCTTATAAAAAAGAATAAACATACAATTTGGAGGAGATCGTTCTTTCTATTAATTCTGGGAATTTTCTTATATATAATTGGCTGGAATGCTGATATATTACACTATTATGCATTTTATATGTCTCTATCTTCTTTTTATATCGTCGCATCAAACCGTACTCTTCTCTATTCTTTCATCGGAATTTTAACTACAGCCCAAATTTCCCAACTTATATTTGATTATACGAAAGGCTGGGATACATCTTTCCATGAGTACTCAACATTTTGGACACTAGAAGGTTTTTGGCGTAATCTCTTATTCAATGGATTTCATCCTATTTTTCCGTGGCTATGCTTCTTACTACTCGGTATGTGGTTAGGAAGGCTAGATTTTACGCGAAATGATAGTAGAAAAAAATTATTATGGTATTCTTCTTTTTCGTTTATTGTATTAGAAAGTCTTTCATTTTTTCTTATTAAAACAATAAGTCCCTATATAGGCGGAGACATTGCAATATATATCTTTTCCACAAAGCCTATGCCTCCAAATTTATTTTATATTTTATCTAGTTCAAGTACAGCTGTTATCGTCATCATCGCATGTATATATTTCACAGAAATTTTCACTAAAAATATAATTACAAAATCTCTTATTCTAACAGGACAAATGGCATTAACACATTATATTGGTCACGTACTCTTTTTATTTGGTTTAGTAGCTGTAAATTTGTTAGAAAATCAAACTCTAAATATTTCGCTCATGTGTTCTATTCTCTTCTTTGTAAGTGCAATTGTTTTGTCCTTTATTTGGCGATCCCGTCTTACAAGGGGACCAATTGAATTACTAATGAGAAAATATACTGATTAATAATTGGGAATATGAGATTTTTTCTATTCAAAAATGGATACAAACAGGAATTTAGTAACTTTTGAAGGAAAAAGTAATGGAAGGAGTGGATGGAAGTGAATAAGGAAGAGTTAATTGTGAATCAATTTGGTCAAAATGCTGCGAAATATGTAATGAGTCAAATTCATGCAAAGGGAAAGGATTTACACAATCTTATCGAAGTTGTTCGTGATAAAAAGAACAATCGTCTTCTTGATATTGCAACGGGCGGAGGTCACGTTGTGAATGCGTTAGCAGCTTTATTTCAAGATGTTGTTGCATTTGACTTAACGGAGAACATGTTAAAGAAAGCGGAACAATTTATTTGTTCAAATGGGCATTTTAATGTTTCGTTTGTACAAGGAAATGCAGAAAAGTTACCATTTCCGAATGAATCGTTTGATACAATTACATGCCGCATCGCTGCGCATCATTTTACAGATATTAAGGAGTTTGTTGCAGAGGTACACCGAACATTAGAGAGAGATGGACTCTTCCTTCTTGTAGATAATGTTGCTCCAGAACTTGAAGAATACGATATTTTTTACAATTTTTTAGAAAAGAAACGTGATCCAAGTCATCACCGCGCTTATAAAAAGACAGAATGGATATCTTTATTAGAACGAAATGGTTTACAGGTGCAATCGTATACTACTTTTGATAAAGAATTTCAGTTTGAGTGGTGGTGTGATATGATGGGTGTTCCACAAAATGAAAGAGCTGAATTAACACAATATATGATAAAAGCTTCTCAAGAAATACAAGAATGGTTTCATATTATAATCGAAAACAATGAAGTGCATTCTTTCCATACAGAAATGACATTGTTTGTTGCTAGAAAATCATCCACTTTAAAACGTTAATTCATACTTGTGAGATTCATAGTATTCGATATACTGGATAGAGTGGAATATATATAGCAGGGAGCAATAACAATGATTCGTGTACGTATTGAAGGAACAGAAAGCGAAGTTATGCAATTTTTAAAAGATATGCCTGAGGTACCTGGATATGAAAGAACATATTCACGTGAACCGCGAAAAGGAAATAATCCGAAGTATACAAATAGTAAGAGTGTTTTAGCATATCTCACATATAAGAAAAAAGAGGAAATAAAATAACCAATCCTAAATAGGTTTGGTTATTTTATTTTGCATGAGACTGAGGGAGTGCCCTTTTTGAATAAATTAAATAATATGTAGATAATCTAAAATATTTTTTCCGATTAATAAAAGAGTAACGACAATAAACAGTATTCTCACATATGAGACGTCTTTTTTAATTGCAAAGTTTGATCCTACAAAAGCCCCTAAAATCATAGCAATCCCCATCGGAATTCCATATGAAAAATTCACGACATCTAAGTATAAAAACATGATGAGAGCGGCTATATTACTACCAAAATTAAGAACTTTTGCATTGCCGGCTGACTGAATAAAATCAAATCCAATTATTAAAAAAGAAAATAACAAAAACGAACCAGTGCCAGCTCCAAAGAATCCATCATAAAATCCAATCATAAATACTGTTACTGCAAAAATTGCCCCTCTTTTCCAGCTCATTCCTTTATATTTAGAATCTTTCCCCCAATCCTTTTTTAAAATGGTATAGGTAGCAACTGTAATTAATAATACGAGCATTAACGGTTTTAATACTTGTGAGGAAATATGTTTTACCACATATGCCCCAAATAAAGAACCAAAAACAGTCAAAGGGAACAATTTAGATACAAGGCGAAAATTTACTTTTCCTGATTTAATAAACGATATAGTACTCGTTAAAGCTCCCATTGAACTTGCTAATTTATTCGTAGCAATTGCAGTTGAAGGTGGTAATCCTGTAAACAGTAAGGCCGGAATAGAAATTAACCCGCTTCCTCCAACTACTGAATCGATGAATGCAGCTAAAAAACCAGAGAGTACTAAAAAAACTAGTGTATATAAGTTTATATCTTCCATAATAACTACCCCTATAATATAAATTTGTTTTTAGCGAAAGGATCTGATATTTAGTCACTATTAAAG
>NZ_JBALLY010000222.1:0-1320 GCF_036963045.1 Bacillus sp. JJ864
AAACAAATTTTGTCTCCTTAATTAACCAATAAAAAGCCTGCTGCCAAACAATATTTCTGCTTCTCTACAGTTATTTATAGCAATGCAGCTCGTTTTCTTCGTTTTGGGAACACTACATACTTTAATTTTAAGATGATGCACCCTCCCTTACCATAAATCATTAACCCCTACTATTATAAGAAGGTACAAGCTGTACATCATTCATTTCATTTACTTGCGATATTTTTGATTTAAAAAGATTCATAATCCAGATCTTATTCTATATAAATCCATTTTAATTTTTCGACATATAAGTCGCTGCTATGTAGTAATACAGCATGATTTGCACATGCTTGCTCCCTTTGTTTTAAACCTCACATGTGGCAGGAAAAGGCCCTGCCCGCTTCTCTGCACGGCCAGATGCTCTCGTCCTCCTCTAAAAGAAAGGGGTTTTTAACTTGCATATATATGACTCATTTTATTGTCTCTTTACGATAGTGAGAGTTCCTTTGAGTACATATCATTAGAACCCTTTTTAAAATCCATCGGTTTATGCATAAAAGAAATAGGTGCACTATCCCTAATATAAATGAGAAACTAAAATCCCCTTATTTTTCAGTCATATTGGTAGAACAATGAAAGACTTTTGTAACATTTACGAAAGACTTTTGTAATAGTTATGAAAGCCTTTTGAAAGATATTTAAAGTAAGATAAGCTTATTGCGAATATATACGCAAACTACCTTATAAACTGTATCTTATCTTTCTATTACCCTAAGTTAGAAAAGTAAGATCGACCCAACCGAGCTCCCCCAAGCTCTTTTGAACTCAACAAAACCCACAGAAAACATTCTTGTTCTCTGTGGGTTTTGTTATTTTTTTGAGATTATTAAGAATAAGTTTCCTTAAATTACATATATTGATATACTGTAGCGATGTCAGTACATCAATATGCATTTCAAAAAAGAAAGATTGTGGGGCGTTAAAAATAAAAAGGTTATATTCACCATTATCAAAAACAATCAATTTTGTTACAAAACAAATTATTTTGCCCCTAACCACAGCTAGGCTGGTATTGGGCCGAGAAACAATGAAAGGGTTTTGTAATATTTACGAAAGACATTTGAAAGATATTTAAATTAAGATAAACGTACCGATATCAATTTAGATATGTTGGTAACAGTATATTTAGAAAGCAAGGGACAAGGCCATGAAAGAAAAGATAAAGAGAAGTATAAAAAAAATTTCCCCTGTAGGAATAGCAATGGGGATTGTATTCAGTTTTAACCCATTTACAAAACATAAAGCGAAAGCAGATGTTGATACAAGAGAAACGATTCT
>NZ_JBALLY010000223.1:0-12860 GCF_036963045.1 Bacillus sp. JJ864
AGGTAAGTAGGATATATATTTTTTTACAGACCCGTATAGGTGTAAAATTTATATACTACATACGCACTTAATTATCGCTCAATTTAGCTTTTCATAGACCTCACATAAGAAATAAACTCTCTTATCGCTTCTTTCCATCTATACTTATTTCGTAAGAAACCTTATTTTTTAGGGGGTCATAAGAGTTTTTTCAGAAAAAACTCTTATAAAATCCCAAATAATATAGTTTATCTCCTAGATAAAAAGACGCTGGATATATATTGAGGCTCCCGAAAAGCGACATACTTTTAGTAAGTGACTAAAATTTTATCCGTATATAGAAAATAAAAAGCAGATAATCACCTAATATAGTAGGTAGTTATCTGCTTTTTTCTTTTAATAGACTTTTCAGTGTCCTCTATATATGAAAAAACTTTACAAACAAATAGGAAAGGCGCATGTTCTTCAATAAAATAAGCTCTTTGTTCCATACTTAGACATAACATGTAAAAAGCAAATTCCACTACTATGAAGGAGCAAGATGAATGATTATGATAAACCCTCACTTTAACAACACCAGGCAGTTTGGTGCTGCTATCACATATAGTGCTGGCCAACAAACACTTCATGCCATTCACCACGTAATGGCAACAGACCCTTTCTTTTTCCATATCGTACATCATTACGTTATACCTCATCATATGATACATCATGTCACTTATCCAACTGACATTTCATCAATTCCATTTGGTTCCACATACTATTTCTAAAGAAGGTTTTTTACCTTATACAAATAAAATGAAACTTCCATTAGTGAGGGCTTCCCCCCACTGATGGGAAGCCCGCTCAATCGACGTCTTACTGTCCATCAGTACGTGTGTTTACCCCCTTATTAATCAATAGTTACACCGATAAACATGGATAAATTACCTGTAATCTTTTTCTCCTACTCGTAAAAATACACTAGCTTCCTGTCAGCTACTTGGCGACTTTGTTCTTACCTAGACTGGACTTTCACCAGTAAGCAGTGCCCAGCTTAGCTGGGCACGCAAAACAAAAGACGATTGCTCTTTTCAAGCAATCGCCTTTCCTTTTACTATCCCTTTGGCAATACCATACCTTTATACAATTGTACTGTTGTCCAGTAATATGCAAAATAAATGAGAACAAATAAACTAATTGGCATCCAAATTTTCACATATGGATCAAGCAAAATGAATGAAAATAGATTCATACCAACTAATACATGAGCGATTCCGACAATCCCAGGAAATAAGAAGATGAAGAATACTTCTTTATAGATGCTGCGAGAAAGCATTCCCTTTCGAACACCAATTTTTCGTAGCATGGCATAGCGGCGTTTATCTCTAGATGCTCCCGTTAAGATTTTAAACATAAGTGAACTAGCCATCATCGCAAGAAAAGAAGCGCCTAGGAAAAAACCCATAAACATTGTGCCGCTCATAAAAGTATACATAAACTGGTACGTCGTCATTTTCGTTTGCATTGGTACTTCTTCTCCGATATTTTTTTGAGCACCTTCTTTTTGGCGTTGATCAATTTTCATAAGAATCGGTTTATATTTTTGTAAATTATCAACGCGAATTAAAAGGAGTGAGTGCACTGTTCCTTGTACTTTTTCATAATTTTCTTTGTCAGCGATGCGGAGCGGCTTTCCACCAAATTGATTGTAACTAATTTGAAATTCACGAATGAGTGCCTCCTCCCATTGCCCAGGCATACTTGGATATCGTTGCGTTTCCGGCTTCTCAAGCGATGTGTATATAGGTTCAGGAACTCTCTCACTTACGCGAACACGAATTGGCTCTTTACTTTTCTTTGCACTTCTGTGATCCGAAATTAGCGGTGGTTGATTTAGTAAGTCGTCACGTAAAAAGTAAACCGCTTCTTCAGTTTCTTTATAAGAATACTTCTTTTCTTCTATAATGTTCATTTGCTTTAATTCTTTTATTTCTTCGGCATTTGGATCATGAATCGTCGCATCATACACTCGCGAAAATTCCGTTGTCATCCCAACATTTTTTTGAAATGCCATCCCAGCTGTCATCGCACCAGCACCTAATGCAATGAGCATAGCAACTGTACCTAACACTCTAGATAAACTGTTAATTCGAAAACGCAGCTGTGCAAGCGTAAAACTATTAAGCCCTGCTTCGTTTCTTTTTTTATTTCTTTTTAACATCGTAACAAATAAAGGCAATAATGAACCAAATATAAAATAAGTTCCAATTGTCGTACAAAATGTTGCAACTATAAGCCCTATTTCCTGCAAGTCATTCACATGAATGATTGAGTAATATCCAATACCTAACATCAAAATTCCAAGCACCGTAAAAACCGTAATACGAAGTTTACTTTTTTTTACCTCATCTTGCGTTTCATCTTCTCGTATAAGCTCTAATTCTGTTTTGCGCAGAATACGAAAGCTATTAATCATCCCTGTCACTACAAAAAGAACAAAGAAGAAAAGAAACGTTGCAATTAAAGCAGGAAAATAAAATGCCTCATACCCCTTCGCTGATACATCCATACTTTTTATAAGAATCTTCCCTACTGCACTTGCTAATCCAATTCCTACTGCATTTCCAATCATTAAAGCAATCATTCCAAGCCCTAATGTTTCGATAAATACCAGCTGTGCAACCTTCTTCTTTTTTGCCCCAAGCATCATATACATGCCTAATTCTTTTCGGCGCAGTGTAAGCAAAAATGAATTTGCATAAAGAATGTAAAATAAGGTGATAAACGAAAGTAACACAGAACCAATCCCGAAGACAATCCGAATGCTGTGAATGATACTATTTTCTTTCGTAAATTCAGTATTTAAGGCCATCGTTTGAAACATATAAAAAATACTTATACTAACGATAAGACCAATTAACAAAACAAGATAATCTTTCATCATCTTTCGTATACTATGTACAGATAATTTCAGTAACATGTCCCCACCTCCTTAATCGCTTCCTTAGAAGAACTCATTTTTCCTAACACATTTAAAATATCTTGATAAAATGCTTCTCTACTTCCATTGCGGTGAATTTCCTCATAGAGCAATCCGTCTTGGATAAATAATATTCGTTCACAATAACTAGCACTAAATACATCATGCGTTACCATCATAATGCTAACTTGATGATTTTCATGTAAATCACGCATCGCTTCTAATAAACTTTTCGCATTTTTACTATCAAGCGCTCCCGTTGGTTCATCTGCAAGAATAATTGCTGGATTATGTACAAGTGCACGAGCTGCTGCTGTACGCTGCTTTTGACCACCAGAAACTGCAGTTGGATATTTCTCTAAAATTGCTTCTATCCCAAGTTTTATTGCTACCTCTTGTACTTTTCCTTCAATATCTTTTGAAGGCACTCCTTGCAGTGACAACGGCAACGCAATATTTTCATAAATTGAAAGGTTTTCAAGAAGATTAAAATCTTGAAAAATAAATCCTAGTTTTTGCGCTCTAAAATCAGATAATGCATTTCCTTTCATATTTGTTATGTCTGTTCCAGCAATTTTCACGGTACCACTATTCGCTTGATCAAGTGTCGAAATTACATTCAACAACGTTGTTTTTCCTGATCCCGATGGACCCATTATCCCAACAAACTCGCCTTCTTTTACTGATAACGTTATTCCTTTTATACCCTTGAATGGTTTTCCTTTTTCTTTCCATATATTTTTTCTACTTGATTTACTTCTACTACATCATTTTTCATCACTTCATCCCCTATCTCTCAGTATCTATTAGTATCTTCTCAGAAATTTTTTAAGTTTCTTGTAGGTAAATTCTTAAGAATTCTTAAGATTCACGATATAAATACAAATAAAAAATGAGCTTGGTATCATACCAAACTCATTTTTTGTTAAGCAATATTCTCTTTTTGTTCTATCTCATAATCAATCTCGAGAAACTTCACACCAAACAGCCACATTTGATGATGTGCTGTTAACATTGCTGTAGCCTTCTCTCTTATCGTAAACGTTTCTGCGAGCGGCAAGCGAATTGTAAAGAAGCGGTTATGTAAATATATCCCCTCATCCCCTCTTGCACTATTCCTTAATCGACTCGTAACGATAAGATTGTTTTTATCATTACGCAATTTTAATATCCCCGTCATATTTGCATACGGTAATGGCAATGCAATATTCATGTATGTTTCCTCGTTATATTCATGCTGAGAATAGAGCGCGACAAAGATTGTTTCATTCTGTTCATTTTTCCGAACCCACGCTCTAACGTCATTTCTACCATCTTTTTCATCTTTTATAGCAACAATTTCCCCATACATCCTCTCTAAGCGATTTCCCATCCCTAAATGAATTTGTTGTATACGCCGGCTTATTTTTTCATATAGAAAAGCAAATGGCCAAAACCAACGTGACCAGTGAATAGTTGCTTTTAACTCATATTCTTTCGTGTTCTCATAAAAATCAATAATAAGTGGTGATACATTCTTTGTATTAAACTGTTTACTATCAAAATCTATCACTTTATTTATAAGACCTGTATATTCCTTCTCCTCTATTAAGCTATTTTCTAATAAAACATTTTCTCCAATTTTCATCTTACCTTTTATACGACTCATCGGTTTTCCATAACGCATATATGTCGATGCAGCTTTTTCAATCATCCAGCCAATACAACCAGGTAATGCTACGCCCATTCCATTCACAAATCCATGAATCCAAACCATTTGCGCAATCGTAATCGTCATGACATGCTTAAAGTTGCCATATGAATAGAAAAGCGAGAAAAGAATAGTTACCATAAGTGTACTAGACGAGATGATAAGAAGCATTTTCGCACTCTTTGAAGTAAACTTTGTTTTCCATACAAAAATCCCGTAAATATAAAGGGAAATAAGATAGAGTAACACTGCAAAAAATTCAAACGTTCTTGAATATGTAATCCCAATTGCAACTGTCATTGGTGAAATAATCATAATGAACATAGCGGTTATATATAACTTACTTCTCTTTTGTTGTTTTCTTCCTAATAAACCTGCAAACAAGGGAAGTAAAAAAGCAGAGTAATGAAAATGAGCCGCTGTAAGTAGAACAATATCTGAACTAAACTGCATAATTGGTATATTTGCTACAGAGGCAAAAAACCAAAATCCACCTAAAAATAAATATATAAATCCACTATCAATCGCAGTTTCTTCTAACGGTTTCCATCCTCTTTCTAATAATCGACATACTCCAAACAGCGCGACAATACCGGTATATATAAACCAAATTATCGCAAATAGAAAATAGTCTGTTACAAAAGCAAGCATTGCACTTATTGCTGCAACCGGATAAAAAAATGCTGCGAGCTTATAACAAAATAGTTCGTCTCCATTTCTTTTTTTCTTATCTACAATAGAAAACGCTATTGGGATAAATAAAAGAATAGACAATAATATAATCGATTCAACAGGGTGTAATTTTGGCCATTCTAATATAAGAAAAATGACATAGCACATGCAGCCAATCATTATATTTCGCATAGATTTGTATCCCTTTCTGTAAACGTCCCCTTATAGGAGAAAAGTGGTCCTAATAATGGATTTTGTACTTGTACATGTATCCGATAACACTCTAATTCATCATCATAACTTTCTACAATCTTTGCCTGCCCATATAAAAACTTTGGCAACGGAATCTTCATTCCGCATAAGTAGAACCATTGTTTTTTAGATGAAATATGCATTGCTCCTTTTGAATCAACATGAAACGCAAGCGTCGATACAAGCAAATGTGGTTCACCAAAATAATCGACAATTTCATTTTGTTTATCATTCAAATACATGACAGCATGAAAATAACGCTTTTTTTCACCGAACAAAAACATCCGATTCCATCTTACAAATGTCTCTCCTTCCCTGTCTTTCTCTGCTTTATTTTGGATAATAAATGGTACTTCTGTCCCTCTTTCTGAAAAGAACATCCGGAATTTTGCTGCTACTTTTAAAAACATTCTTACAGCAGCAGAACCTTCTGTAATTTCATCCATTTTCCCTTCTCCTGTAAAACCAAGTTCTTCTGTAATCGCATACCGTTTTTGTAATTTTGGATGTAACCGATGATAGGATTCTCCTAATAATGTTTCGTAAATGGAAGACAATTTTCTACTCCTTTCTACTTCTCTTACAATTCCTCGCTTGCGGTAAATCATTACTATTCATATAACCGATTATTGAGAATCCAATTAATATGATGTTTAACGTAATCGGATTAAAAGGTTGCATAAAACTAGCGATATTTGTAAATCCCGCCGCAACTGTCAATATTAATATTATGAAAGCATGAAGAAAAAATAATTTCTGTTTTTGGAAAGGTAACAACCAGATCACCCCAAACACAATTTCCAAAAATCCAACCATTTTAATCATTGCGGCAGCATCATTTTCTGAACCAATAAGCTTGGAAAGCATCTGTACCTCTTCTGGATGAGTATATAAAATTTTTGGAATAAGACCTTGATAGATCCACACAAAAGATAGCAAAAGGCAAATGAGATGATATGTAATAGCTCTTTTTAATAATAAACGCGGATGAAATCCTTTTTCTAACCACAATTTCAAGGCATCAAAACTCCAAGCTGTTGCCCACCCTAATAACGGACGAAATATATATGAATCTATAAATCTTCCTATACCTCCAAACTGCGTTTCAAAGCGAACCTTATTCTCATTCGGTGTATACTTCCAATAGCCTCTCCCTACCGAAATTAACGAAAGTTTACTATCTGTCCAAAATTTCAGTGACGAAATGCGTTCCCCGCCTTCTTTTTGTAATTCTCCTATTGATTCTCCTGCTCCAGCAATTTCAAGTCCGAAACCAATTTTTGTTTTATATAAAAAACGCTGTGGTTCGTCTTGGTTCTTCTCTAAATACGATATTTCTGTAAACCGGGCATCCCATTCCGTATGTATCTTTGGATCTTGTGTATACTTCCAAAGTTCATCCATTGTTGTTTCAATTTCCGTTTTTACATAAATAGGTTTTTGTATTTTCACTCCCACCCCTCCATTCAATCCATGTGTAAAATATTGTTAGAACTACTTCTTTTAACCACATTTTATACCATTTTTATTTTTTTCTAAAATAGTTTAAATTTTCAAAATAATTATAACCTACTTGATTTCTCTCGACATTTTGATTACTATGAAACAAATGTTACAAACAACTTCATACAACCAATTACTCTCGCCTAATGACGTGAGATAGAGGTCGCAACTTTTATGAGTATTCTATAGGAGACACAGAGATTGTCAGTGAATTTAGAGGAAAGGAAAAGTTGCCGAAATGTATATGTGCCTCTGAACATATACATTGGGACTGTTTTCGAATAGAAACAGAACTGTCATGTATACAGCGGCGGTGTATACATGAAGAGCTATCTACAAAAAAGAGAAATCATATTTTTAATGATTATCTTCTTTTTTGGCGGTTTTTTTATTAGCTCCGTTTTCTGTTTCCTTTTTTCCTGTAACAGCACCATCCTCACCTATTTGAGATGGTGTTTTTTATTTGCTTTCGGTAACTTACAGGAATGAGAGGGATCTATATTTCCCATCTTATGTGTAACAACATTTTTCCTAATTTAATTATCTATATTAACTTGAAAGAGGGCTCTTATCATGGAAATTATTGTTCAAAAATTTGGTGGTACATCTGTCGGAAATATCGACCGGATTCAACATGTTGCCGATTTAATCATTGAAGAGTATGAAAGAGGACACGGAATTGTAGCAGTCGTTTCTGCAATGGGACATAGTACAGATGAACTCGTATCTTTAGCTGCTAGTATTACAGATCAACCTAGTAAACGTGAAATGGACATGTTACTTACAACAGGTGAGCAAATTTCAATTTCTTTATTAACAATGGCTTTGCAAACGAAAGGGTACGAGGCAATTTCACTTACAGGCTGGCAAGCTGGGATTACAACAGAATCCATACATGGCAGCGCTAGAATTACCGACATAAATACAGAGCGAATTCAATCTTATATACAAAAAGGAACGATTGTCGTTGCAGCCGGTTTCCAAGGATTAAGCGCAGAACAAGAAATTACAACACTTGGTCGCGGCGGTTCTGATACAACTGCAGTTGCATTAGCTGCAGCATTACAGGCAAAAAAATGTGATATTTATACAGATGTAACAGGCGTTTACACAACTGATCCACGCGTTGTAAAAGACGCTTACAAATTAAATGAAATTTCCTATGATGAAATGTTAGAACTTGCAAATCTAGGTGCTGGTGTACTTCATCCACGAGCAGTCGAATTCGCCAAAAATCATAACGTTATGTTAGAAGTTCGTTCAAGCATGGAACAAGAAAACGGAACAATCGTAAGGGGAGAATGTAACATGGAACAACAATCAATCGTAAAAGGCATTGCATTTGAAGATAATATTACACGTGTAACAATGAAAGGCTTACAACCAGGAAAACTTTCCGCAGTCTTCTCTACATTAGCAAGCGCTCATATTAATGTAGATATTATTATTCAAAGTATTACAAATGAAGGAACTGTACATTTATCCTTCTCTATTCATTCAAATGACTTAAAAGAAACATTAGCGGTTTTAGAAGAAAATCGTGAATCAATGCAATATGAATCTGTAGAGTATGAAAGCCATTTAGCAAAAGTATCCATCGTTGGATCAGGTATGGTATCTAATCCAGGTGTCGCTGCGAAAATGTTCTCCACATTACAAGAAGAAGATATTCACATTAAAATGGTAAGTACATCGGAAATTAAAGTATCTGTCGTAATCGACCGCCTTCATTTAGTAAAAGGTGTCGAATCACTTCATGAATCATTTATGGCAAAAATTGAGCCTTTTTTATCAGTAAATTAAAAAAAGGAGCCGATTCCAAAAGCGCCTAGGTGCCTTTCGGAAATCGATTCCTTCTTACTTGTCCACCGATATTTCGGCGGAAATGATACATTTATCGGCGATTCGACACAATATAAAGTGAAACTTCCATCAGTGACGCCTTTTTCACTGATGGTTAGTTGAACCAATCGGGCTTTTACGGGCAGTTTGCTTCCCCAGCTTTTACTGCCCGTTAATGCGGGATAAAGATCCTTCGACGATGTTCGACACAAGAATAGTCTAACCCCTGAAGCTGTGTCTTTTAGAACAAGTGAATGTTTTGCTTTTTACACTCTTCACGCATTTCATCCGGCCACACTGAAGACTGCACTTCACCGATATGTGCTTTACGTAAAAAGTACATGCACATTCTTGATTGCCCGATGCCACCACCAAGTGTTAGCGGCAATACATCTTCTAAAATTCCTTTATGGAAATCGTACTCACGTTTGAAATCTTCTCCTGCTATTGTTAATTGTTCATCAAGAGATTTGCTGTCAACGCGAATACCCATCGATGATAATTCAAATGAAGATTGCAATACTGGATGCCAGAATAAAATATCTCCGTTCAATTTCCAATCATCATAGTCACTTGCACGCCCATCATGTTTTTCACCAGAACGCAACGCTCCGCCAATTCCGCTAATAAAAACGGCACCGTGTTCTTTTGCAATTGCATGTTCACGATCTTTTGGTGTTAATTCTGGATATTTATCCTCAAGCTCTTGTGATGTAATAAATACGATATCTTCCGGTAAATATTTACCAAGAAACGGGTATTTTTCAAATAAATAGCCTTCTAATTCTTTGAATATTCCGTAAATTATTTGTACTGTTTCTTGTAAATAATCTACTGTACGCCATTCTTTTTGAATCATTTTCTCCCAATCCCATTGATCAACGTAAATAGAATGCGTTGCATCTAACTCTTCATCACGGCGAATTGCGTTCATGTTTGTATATAAACCTTCACCAGCTTCATATCCATATTCATGCAGCGCGAATCGTTTCCATTTCGCTAGTGAATGTACAATTTCTAGCTCTTCTCCTGAATGCAGCATATCAAATTCAATTGGACGCTCTACACCGTTTAAATGATCGTTTAATCCTGATTTTTTCGTTACAAATAATGGTGCAGATACACGGAATAGCCCAAGACGTTTTGATAATTGCTCTTCAAAAAATGTTTTAACTTCCTTAATTGCGATTTGTGTTTCTCTTACTGTCATTAATGTTTGGTACATGATGTTTTCCTCCTAAAATGTTTTGATGTAATGAGGAAAGAAACCATTAAAAAAAGCCCTTCTTTCCCAAAAAACTGGGACGAAAGGCTTTGGTTCCGCGGTACCACCCAAATTAGCAACAGAGGTTGCTCACTTATCAGTACGGAGATTAGAGATAACTCGATACTGTTCTTCTTGTAACGGCGAAGTTCCCGGCTAAGTCTACTTTCCTAAAAAGGATTTCGGTTAGCGACTCCAGGAGGTTCTTCATAGCAGGCTTCGTATCAGGCTCACACCATCCCTGACTCGCTTGGACTACGTCCTATTACTACTCTTCCTTTCACAGTCGTTTTACTGTCACATCTCTGAAACATTTTATTAATGTTTATTCTATACAAAAAAAGAAGAAAGTCAACAAAAAGTTTTAAAATATTTTTCAATTCTTTATTTTGCGTATTTACAAAATAAAGTGTGTCACACTTCAACAAATTATACTGTCTTATTAGTACAGATGAAATGTAAGGAGGATCTTCATGAGTAATATAACAAATAAAGCTCCTGAATGGTTATACGTATTTGTATTTTGCATTGCCGGGATCAGCGTCGTTTCTCAAGGATTCATCATGATTCCAATTGAAAGTCAACTTATATTCTATTTTCAAATTCCTAAAAATGTTGCCTATCTCTCAAGTAGCATATTTTCGATTTTCTACGCCATTGGATTCTTAATTTTCGCTCCTCTTTCCAAACGATTTGGGAAGAAAAATTTATTAGTTCTCGGACTATTCGCTTTGTCCTTTTGTACGCTGACTATTAGCTTTTGCAAAATATACAACTTATTTTTGTTCCTTAGAGCTTTGCAAGGACTAGTAGCAGCTACATTTACACCTTTAGCTCTTGCATATGCATTCGAATTGTTTATTCCAAAACATCAAGGCTATATCATCGGTATCTTAAGTACATCTTTCACAATGTCTAGCATATTAGGACAAATACTCAGTAATTGGTTTATATCTCAATACGCTTTTCCTACTCTTTTTTATTTTTTCGCTTTCATTCATCTTTTATGTGGAGCAATTTTATATTTCATTCTTCCCACATCTACCAAAAGTGATCGTCCATTATCTATCGCATACTGGTTTGATATGTTTACATTATTTCGAAATCGCTACATTACAATTTGTCTTGCGATTACCTTTACGCAATTTCTTTCATTCGTTGCCATTTATAGTGCTTTACATCACATATTAATCCAAATGTATCACCTTACAAATTATGAAATTCTGCTATTTCAATGTCTTGGCATAATCGGAATGTCTATTTCTCCTTTTATAAATAACTTTATTACAAGTACAAGAGCCTCCAAAATGATTACATTAGGACTTATTATCATGTGCACAGGAGTACTTTTGTTTTTGAAATGGGATCGTATTTATTTTCTCGCTATCACTACAATCGTATTTGCCGCAGGTATTTCAATCGTATTACCTTCGATCATTTTTCATATTAGACAAATAAGCGAGGAAAGAAAAGGAGTTGCAATGGCGCTTTATACGTTTACTTTGTTTTTAGGATCTAGTATCGGTCCGTATATCGGGACCAAAATAATGTTTACATATGTCGTACTTACTATTTTTTCTGTCTTATTCTTGTCTTTCCTAATGTCATTTTCTTTACGAAAAAATGTAAGCTAATCAAAATGATTAGTTTACATAAGAGTTGCTCTAACCGTCATCTCACGGCTTTAGAACAACTCTATACTTTTTATATTGGAATATGTTTAAGTTTATCAGGATTCACAACATAAAAAATTTGTTCAATCTGATTCGTATTTTGCTTCCAAGCGAAACTGAAGACACCGACGACCTCTTCATTCTTTACTATAAGAACACCTGGCTCATTATTTACTATGACCGCTTGTGCTTTTTTTCCTGTGAAAAATTTTGTAGCAATTGCAGATAACAAACTTAGGACACGCTCTTTACTAATAATTTGATTAATAGCTGTAGCAACGTTCCCCCCTCCATCTGCAATAAGCGTTACATCGCTAGTAAGAATTGCTGAAATTTCTTGAACGTTGCCTCTCGATAAAGCCGAAATAAACTTATTAATTTGCTCTTGTTGAATTTCGTACGATGTAGAATTTTCATCAAAAGATACATTCATTTTCTTCTTCGCACGGCTAAACACTTTACGGCAATTCATCTCCGTTATATTGAGTAAATCAGCGATTTCACTATGTTTTAAATCTAATGCTTCTTTTAGGACATAAACTGCTCGCTCTGTGGCCGAAAGTTTTTCCATAAGAACAACAAAAGTATAATATAGTTGGTCATCTTGAATGATTTTCTCTGCAGGATCCCATTTCATGTCTTGTACTATTGGCTCTGGCAGCCACGTACCAACATAAGTTTCTCTTTTTTTTCGGCTTGATTGCAATTCATTAATACAACGATTTACGACCATTCTACTTACATACGACTTTATATTGTTAATATCAGTTAAATGAACCTTGCTTATCTGTAGCTTTAAAAATGTATCTTGAACAATATCCTCAGCATCACTTATCGATCCAAGCATTTTATATGCAATAGCATTGAACTATCCCCACTTACCGGCTAACGCCACTTGAAGTAGGGGATTCTAGAACCTCCTCCGTTCAACAAGAGAAGTTCTCTATACCGTCAATCCGAAGTATCTATTGATGACCAATTTCTGCCCCTGTGCAAGCAGACAGAAAAAGGTACGCCCTCTTC